>CALGJW010000204.1 GCA_937930025.1 uncultured Saprospiraceae bacterium
ATGGGAGAACTTGGGTTTCTTGGAATGATGACCAGTCCAGAATATGGGGGAGGTGGAATGGATACGCTTTCTTATGTATTGGCGATGGAAGAGATTTCGAAAATAGACAACTCTTGTTCTGTGATAATGTCAGTGAACAACTCACTCGTTTGTTGGGGGATTGAAACTTTTGGTTCCGAGGAGCAGAAAAAGAAATACCTACCGAGATTGGCAAGTGGAGAATGGATTGGTTCTTTTTGTTTGTCAGAACCAGAGGCTGGTTCTGATGCTACTAGTCAGCGGACTACTGCGATAGATAAAGGAGATCACTATATTTTAAATGGCACAAAGAATTGGATTACCAATGGAGGTACTTCAAGTCTTCATATAGTAATTGCTCAATCAGATGTTGAGGCTGGTCATAGAGGAATAAACGCTTTCTTAGTAGAAAGTAGTTGGGATGGGGTAGTGATCGGCGCGAAAGAAGATAAACTAGGAATCCGATCTTCGGATACACACACCATCATGTACAATGATGTAAAAGTTCCTAAAGAAAATCGAATAGGTGTGGATGGCTTTGGCTTTAAGTTCGCCATGAAAACCCTATCAGGAGGAAGAATCGGAATCGCCTCTCAGGCTTTAGGAATCGCTGGTGGAGCTTATGAACTATCCGTAGCTTATGCGAAGGAAAGAGAAGCCTTCGGGAAGCCAATTAGCCAACATCAGGCTATAGCTTTTAAGTTAGCTGATATGGCCACAGATATTGAAGCTGCAAAATTATTAGTCTATCGAGCTGCTTGGATGAAAGACCAACATTTACAATATGATTCTGCCGCAGCCATGGCCAAAGTATTTGCCTCGGAAGTTGCCATGAAGCATACTGTAGAAGCTGTACAAGTTCATGGCGGTTATGGTTTTGTCAAAGAATATCATGTGGAGCGCTTGATGAGAGATGCCAAGATTACTCAAATCTATGAAGGCACTTCGGAAATTCAACGAATGGTAATTTCGAGAAACTTATTAAGAGATCAACTTTATGTACCCATGCCTGCAAGTGGATTTGTGGTAGCATAATATTCCATTAGAAATTAAAAAAGGCCATTGAAGCGCTTCTGCATCATTGGCCTTTTTTAATGCGTACCTTTATTTCAATTCGAATTTCTAATTAATTCTATTTTTAAATGACCAGTAAAATAAAAATTGCGCAGTTCTTTGGAATTCCAGTTTATGTGCATTGGTCTTTTATGCTGCTGTTTTTTTGGATTGGATATCTTACCCTTACGATGGGTCTGGGATTAAAATTTTTCACCTGGTATTCTGCTTTATTTATTGCAATTTTTATTTGTGTGGTTTTGCATGAATTTGGACATGCGCTTACTGCTAAAAAATTTGGAGTAGCTACCCGAGATATTATTCTGTCGCCTATAGGAGGTATTGCAAGATTAGAAAAATTACCTGAAAAGCCGATACAAGAATTTTTGGTGGCTATCGCTGGCCCGCTGGTCAATGTTGTTATTTTTTTGGTCTTGTATCTATTCCATGTACTATTCGACTATGGAAATATACAGCTCTGGGAATTGGGATTTAGAGAAATGATGTTTGAGTTGCTGAATGGTTCTTTTTTTACCTTTCTGTTTACTACAATGATCGGATTGAATCTTGGCTTGGCAGTATTTAATATGATTCCTGCTTTTCCAATGGATGGTGGCAGAATTCTACGCTCCCTTTTGGCCATTAAGTTTTCTAGAGTTCGTGCTACTCAGGTTGCGACGATAGTCGCTCAAATATTAGCAATAGCGGGCTTTGTGTTTGCGATAATGGGTACCCAAATTATCTTGAGTCTTATTTGTGTATTTATATTCTTAGCTGCCAGATCAGAAAATAAAATGGTGAAGCTCGATGAGGTATTGGAGAAAACCTTGGTCTCCGAAATCGTAGAAATGAACTTCACAAGAATCTACCAATTCGACCTGGTTCAGTCTGCCACTTCAGTATTAAAGTTAGGACGAGAAAATCATTTCCTAGTTTTAAGATCAGAGGAAGAGCAGGAAGTGATAGGCGTTTTGCACCAAGCTGTTTTGATGCAGGCTATAAAAAAAAGTGATGAGTTTACAGCAGTTCAAAATTATATCAGCCCCCGTTTTGAATATGTCAAGGCTGAAGATAATTTGAAAACCATCATTCCGCTAATGCAAAAAGAAGGTTATACCATTTTACCGGTCGTGGATGAAGCCAATGTGTTAATTGGAAAAATAGATATGGACGGCCTTAACGCTTTTTTGCGAATGCAGCAAAAAATAAAAAAAGCTCAATCTTAGGAATTCCTAACCGCGAGTTAGATTCCTAACTTAGATCGAACAGCCGGTTCAATATTATCTGATTCAGTTGTAAACAGAATTGCATTGCTAATACTGCTATCAAATATCATCTTATAGCCATTTTCTTTGGCTACTGCATCAATGGCATCTTGAACTCTAGTAAGGATTGGTCCTAAGATTTCTTCTCTCTTAGTCATGACTTTCTGCTGTATTTCCTTTTCGTATGCAGCAATGGAATTTTGTTCCTCTTGCAAAGCGGCTTGTCTTTGCTGAATGGCTACTTGAGAAAGAATACCTTTTTGAACTTCCTCATAAAAGGCCTGAGTATTGGCTTCAAATTTTTTCACTCTGGCTTCTCCATCCGCCATTAGTGGTGTGACATAGCCTTTTAATTTATCATCAGCCTTTTCTGATTCGGAAATCTCTTGGATCAAATTTCCTGAGTTGATAAAACCATATTTCTGAGCTTGAGCTGAGAAACAGGCGATAGCTACAATTAGTAAAGAAAATAAGTACTTTTTCATTTTGATATTTATATCTGCAAAAATAACAAGGATTATTTAATTCCTAGTCAATATTAAAGAGACTCCTATTTGAAAAAAGGTTGTATCATTTATTTTTGGAGTAAGACGGTAGAAGCTAGGTCCATGTAATTAATTCAATGATCGAAAAAATGCTTGAAATCTGCCAAAAAGAGCTAACTTTCTACTCTTTTATCACCTGACGGGAATTTCTCGTCTAACAAAAAACTAAAATTATGGGCTTATTTGATTTCATTAAAAATTTGTTCGGAAGCGCCTCGGATGCTGCTGGAGGTGTGGCCGGTTCAGTTCTAGATAAAGCTGGAGATGCCCTTGATGGCGCAAAAGATATGGCAGGCAGTGCGATTGATGGCGCTGGAGGTGTAGCTGGAGGGCTTAAGAATGTTGCTGGAAATGTCATGGATAAAGCTGGCGATGTGTTAGAAACGGTAAAAGATAAAGCTGGGGATGTAATGGAAAACTCAGGAGGAATAGTAGATGGAGCTAAAAATCTAGCTGGAAATGTCATGGAAAAGGCTGGTGATGTGATTGATACTGTAAAAGATAAGGCTGGCGATGTGATGGAAAACCCAGGAGGAATTGTCGAAGGCGCTAAAAACTTAGCAGGAGATGTAATGGAAAAAGCTGGAGACTTAGCCGAAAAAGCCGGAGACGCTATTGAAGGTGTCGTTGGAGAAGATTTAATGGGCAAGGCCGGTGATGCTATTTCTTCGGCCAAAGAAATGGCAGGGGGCGTAATGGATAAAGTAAAAGATGTAGGCGGAGACTTAGTCGAAAAAGCTGGTGATGCCGTGGAAGGAGCAAAAGATATTGCTGGTGATGCCGTAGATGCTGCTAAAGATGCGGCAGATGATATCACTTAAGAATTAACCAAATTGCCTGAAATTGAAAGAGCCATAAGTAAAGTTTCCTTTGCTTATGGCTCTTGTATTTTAACTTTGGAACAATTTTTAGTTCAATGCAGCTAGCTTTGATCTCACCTTCTCTATGGTCTGTAATTGCAACTCCATCAATTTTCGGGTCTCTTCTTGTTCTACAACATTCGTTTCGATATTGGCTTCAGATAATCGAATTTTTTCTTTAGCTACTTCTATATCACGGTGATATCTCTCGTTGTCTCTCTCTAACCGTTTTATAAGACTTTCTAATTTGGACATTTCTTTTTCCTTTTCCTCCAGTTGAAGCTGTGTCTTTTCTTTAGCTACAAATAGCGCAAACCGCATCAAGTATTTTTCTGCTTCCACATACCGGTTTTCATGTTCCTCAGAGTTTAAAAATGCTCCTCCCAAATCAAACCAAACAATCATAGCTAAATCCGGTCCCAATTCTTCAATGGACATGTATACGTCTATTGTATTGGAACCACCAATACCGGCCAGCTTACCATCATCGGTAAACCATTCTGATCGATTTCTCTTTGTTTTTCCGCCAACTGGTTTGATATACTTCTTCCAAAGCTTTTCTACAAAACTCTCCCGCACACCAGGCAAATCCAGTACAAGGGCATTATTTACGCCGAGAGACATAGATTTGGGAACTTCCTGAATTTGAGCTAATCCCATGGTACCCAGCAATATAAACCAAATAAAAAACACTATTTTCTTCATTTTACTGTTTTATTATTGAACGTTTGGGGAATACATAATGACTTATCAATATATGTAATATTCTCAGTTTGATCAAAAAACAAATTTCAAAATAATCTCATTCATAATAGTCGGTCTTAAATCCCTATTTTTGACAAAGTTTATGGCAAATTGTCACTTTTCGTATGTTTTTTGCCTTACCTTAAAACTATCATCAGCTTCATCCAAAAACCTTATTTAAATGAAATTGCTGGATATTACGCTTTCTTTCTTACTTATAACGCTTTCTACCGTTGCTTTCGCACAAAGTAAGGCGGCAACTAAGGCAACCAAGCTTTATAAGGAGCAACAATTCGCTGAGGCTATCCCCTTTTTTGAGGAGGCAGTGGTGGAGTCTCCGAACTATACGCTAAAATCAAGACTAGCCTATTGCTATAAGGTTACAAATAAATTGGAAAAAGCTGAAAATGCTTACTCTGTTTTGGTTTACGACGACAAGGTCAAACCCATCAGTTTTCGCCATTATGCTGAAACTTTAATGGGTTCTGGAAAATATGCAGCGGCAAAATTTTGGTTAGATGAATATATAAAGGAAAAACCCGATGATAAGCAGGCTAAAGTGCTATTGCAATCTTGTGAACTCGTTTATACCATTAAACCCTATTTTGAAGATATCGAATTAAATTCTTTTGAATTTAATTCTGATTTTGATGATAATGCACCTTTTGTGGTGAACGATAAATTATATTTTTCCTCAGATGGATCTGGTTCGGGTAAGACAAGTGGAGAAGGTCGTGGTTTGATGAATGTGTTTAGCACTGAAATGTTGGACGGGGCTTGGAACAAGCCTCAAAAGGAATCCGGTAAAATAAATTCTATCAACAGTAACTCAGGGCCCGTTTCTTTTACGGCAGACGGACTTACCGCTATATATTGTAAAAATGCACCAGTAGCAAACAGGTCTGGACAATATTCTTTGCAAGTCTATATTGCTCCGGTAGAAGAAGGAAAAGTAAAAGTCGGACAAAGGCTCTCCATCTGTAAGTTAGAAACTAATTACTTCCAAGCGTCCATATCTCCAGATGGAAATACTATTGTTTTTTCTGCTAATAAGGGAACTGGAGGATTAGGTGGCGCGGATTTATATCAAACAAATAAAACGGGGGAGAAATGGTCAACGCCGAAGAATCTAGGCGAGGCGATTAATACCACTGAATCCGAAGGATTTCCTTTTTTGACAGAAGATAAATTGTATTTCTGTAGTAAAGGTAAACTAGGCTTTGGTGGATTCGATTTATATGTTGTTGAAAAAAACTCAAGTGGACTTTGGTCTGAACCAAGTAATCTTGGATTTCCCATTAATAGCTCCGGAGATGAAATGTCAATTTTCGTAAATAACGATGGTTCGACAGGAATGCTATCCAGTACTAGAAACTCAGGAAATGATGACCTCTATTTTTTCGGACCTAAAACTGAAATAGCGGCTGTAGAAAAGGAAGAAGCTAAGGTCGAAGAAGAAGTTCCGGATTTTGCCAAAGCAGCAATTGCAAAGGAAAAAGCTGAAAAGGAAAGATTAAGAATTGAAAATATTGCAAAAGCTGAAGCTGCAAAACAAGCTGCTGAACTAAAAGCAAAACAAGAGGCCGAAGCAATAGCATTGGCAGCAATTGAACGTGAAAAAAGCTTAAAGATTAGTAAGGAAGAATTGGCTCAAGTTGAAACGGAATACAACTTAGAGGCTACAGATAGAGAGGCGACGGAGGATTCTAATGTTATAAACGAATTATCTAATAAAGCTATTGACATAGAGACTGGCGATACTATTTATGTTGGGGAAAAAATTGAGGAGCCTACACTGGTAAATACTAATGTAAATGTTGCTAAGAGGGAAATTGATAAGAATAGGACAAATGTAAAAAATGATATTCCTGCTAAACCAGAAGTTGCAAATAACGCCAAAGAAGTAGCCTCGGAAATGGCGGAAGCAAAAGTTCCTGAAGTAGAAACCAATTCGCAATTGGTTGAGGCACCAGCAACCAAAGTCCTGGAAAAGCCTGTAGTAGAAACTTCAATTGAAAAGGAAGTGGAAGATGTTGTGGTCGCTGCAAAAAAAGTTAAAAAGAAGGTTAAAAAGAAAAAGGTAAAAACGCCAAAAGTAGAAACCCCGAAAGTAGAAACGGAAATTGCAAAGGTTGATTTGCCAGTGGTGGAAACCCCTGAAGTAAATGCAAAGATTCCTACTACTGAAGTATCGGAAGCAAAAGCTGACATAGTTGATGTAGAAAAGCCAATAGTTCCTGAAGCGAATACAGCGTTTCCAAAAACAGAAGTAACTGAAGCAAAAATTGACAAAGTCGAAATAGAAACTCCAAAGGTCGAGACTCCTGAGGTGAAAGAAGAAATTGCGAAAGTGATAACTCCGAAAGTGAAAACGGAAAAGGTGAAAAAGCCAAGGGTTGAAAAGCCAAGTAAGTCGAAAAAGAAGGAAGTTGTAGCAGAGGTGAAACCTGTTGTAGTTGAAAAGCCATCAGTTGCAATTCCAACAACACCGAAAGTTCCATCAATGATGGAGACGGGCAAGGCTAAAATGGCTGTGGCAACTTTGGTAGCTGACTTACAATCGAATAATACGAATGCTAAATCATATTCATTGGCAGATTTGAAGTATGGGTTCAATGCAACAGAAGTGACAGCTGATTTGAAAACTCCATTGAATGAGTTGGCTGATGTCTTAAAATCAAATGCTGGACTAAAGATCAAGATGATTGGCCATACTGGTTCTATTGGTTCTGATGAAAAAAATAATAGACTATCGGTGGCAAGAGCTGCAGCTGCCGTGGATTATCTAATCACCAAAGGCGTTGATCCTCTAAGACTCTCTTACGAAGGGAAAGGGGAAACTAAAATCGTAAATGGTTGTCATGATGGCGTTCTTTGTGGCAGAGCTCAGCATGCTGAAAATGATCGTATAGAAATGGTTGTGCAGTAATAAAAAATTGCTGAAATTGAAAAGCGGTCATTGGAATCATTCCAATGACCGCTTTTGTATTTGAGGCATTTCAAGAATTGCGAAAAAGGCAACTCCAAGAATTATCCTTAAGCCTTTTTATTCATTACTTGGTTTTGCTGGTTAATACTTTCTTGATGAACCGCCTGTAAATATTTACTGATGAATTCTCCACTTAATTCTTTTTCTTCCCCTTTTTGCTGGGCAGTTTGCAAGATTTCATTCCATCGACTTGGTTGAAGAATTGAAATATTATTTTGCTTTTTGTATTCACCAATCTTCCGTGAAATATCCATTCTGTCCCCAAGTAGTTTTAGTAGTTCGTCATCCAATAAATCAATTTGTTGACGAAGGCCATCTATATTTTCTAAGAAAATTTCATCATTCGAAGTTACTTTCCTAAGGACCAAATTTTTAACCAATTCGGAAAATACTTTAGGTGTGATTTGTTGTTTGGCATCACTCCAAGCTTCGTCCGGTGTAGGATGGGTTTCTGTCATTAAGCCATGGTAGTTTAGGTCCAATGCTTTTTGGGCTACTGGAGCTAGTAAAGTACGGTTGCCACAAATATGACTATTATCGCAAATGATAGTAAGCTCAGGGAATCTTCTCATTAACTCAATGGCAATATTCCATCTTGGCTCATTTCTAT
>CALGJW010000205.1 GCA_937930025.1 uncultured Saprospiraceae bacterium
ATCACATTGATTCCGACTGACTTTCCTTGTCCAGTGGCTCCAGCTATTAGCAGGTGGGGCATCTTAGCCAAATCCGCAACGAATACTTCATTGCTAATAGTTTTTCCTAAGGCAATGGGCAGATCCATTTTACCATTCGTGAACTTTTCAGACTTCAAAGTTTCACGAAGTGCTACAATCTGTTTATTCTTATTTGGAACCTCAATACCAATTGTTCCTTTACCAGGAATTGGTGCGATAATTCTAATTCCTAATGCTGCTAAACTAAGTGCTATGTCATCTTCCAGGTTCTTGATCTTGGAAATTCGTACACCTGGCGCCGGAACGATTTCGTAAAGCGTAACAGTCGGTCCAATTGTGGCTTTTATTTTTGTAATCTCTATTTTATAGTTCAGTAAGGTCTCGATAATTTGATCCTTATTCTGTTCCAACTCTTCCCTATCAATTTCAATTTTAAGCTCCGAGTAATCCTCCAATAGGTCCAAAGTAGGATGAACATAGCCACTTAGCTGAAGGGTCGGATCGTAAGGGTCATCCAATGTTTTATTTTCCGTCTCAATTGGCATTGGTTCGGGTGTCATTGCACCCTCCACTAATGGTGGTTCTGAAGGAGTTGGTTTAGGTTCTTCAATTTCCAAGGTAGCTTCGCCAATTTTTAAAGTCTTTGGCTTTTCTCTATTTTTTTTCTCCAATTCAAAAGCAAGCTGTTCTCCATTTTTGATGGGTTCTTGAGGGAGTTCTAATTTATTGGACTTACTAGCACCAACAGAAATTTCAAAGTCTGTCGATGGTGGTTTAGCTTCTCTCTTTGGTCTTAAACCGATAGGAGAGTCCGGCTCTAAATTTTTTGCTGGATTGTTTGCCGGAATTTGCGCTTGTCTTGAATTTGCACCAGCAGCAGCTGTAGCCAATGGACTCTTTGCCAGGCCTCGGAAATAGACTCCAGATTTTAGATCTTCCCAAAGAAATTTGATTTTATTCGTAAAGCTCAATGCACGCATTTGTTCAATATTTGGGTTGAAGGTCCAAACGATAAGTGCAAGGGCGCCAAAAAGAAATAAGGTGAAAGTTCCGATGTTACCCAAGAACTTCACCATCCAACCACAAACACCTTGGCCGAAAGCTCCGCCCCATGGAAATGCAGAAGTTCTAAAAACGAATTCAAATAAGACACTAAAGAAAAGCATGATCAACATGGCTACGCGCATGGAGCTCCAATACTTTGATAAAGGCTGATTTTTAAGTAATTGCCAACCGAATGATAAAAACAAAACCACAAAAATATAGGATGGCAATCCGAATCCCCAGAAGAAAAACATATTTGAAATAGCAGCACCTAGTCGCCCAAGCCAGTTTTCAACTATTATTTCGGAGCTGAAAAGTTGGGCCCAACTAAATGGGTTAAACACATCCTGATCTACTTTCCAAGTGAAAATATGTGAAGTGAATGCTATGAAAAGGTAAACGCCAATGAAAAGGAAGAAAATCCCTAGTAACTTAGGTAATCTTTCATCAGATAAGTCAAATCTAAATCGAGGTTCTTTTTTCTTACGTTTTTTCCGAGGCTTGGCCATAATATATTCATATTGACCTGCCTGCAAAGGATTGCAAGGGAAAATCACCCGGGAGACCGAGCAGACAAGTGTTTCTTAGTGTAGTATGTTAAAAAAATGCAATACAAAACTAACGAATAGGATTGAAAAACCGAAGTGAGAGTCTGTTAATCCTCCATTTTTATAAATAATTCTATTACAACAGACTTTTCCAATTGAAAAACCACTCAGCTATTTGGATTTCAACTTTCTTAGACTTTCCGATCTTCGCCAATTATTGAACAAATCGAAGCTTAGTTTTATTGCACTTAGAAAGGATAAAGACAAGCTTGCCCCTAATACAAATGGCTTGACCCATATGAGTCCGGTGAGAATCGTAGATAAAATGCCCGTTAGAAATACTGTCAAATCTATTTGAATCAACAAATTTGCATTTTCAGACATTTTTTCAAGCTGGAGGCCAATATTTTCAAGACTTTTATCAACTTTTCTATTATTAAAAAAGTACAAATTATGCCTCCAATCTGATAAAAAAACAATCAAGCTATACACGGCTAATGAAATTCCAATCCCTCTTATTACAGCATCCGATGTCATTGCGTAGAGAAGTAATCCTGCCACAAACGAAAATGTAATCAATATGCCCATGATCAATAAAATTTTCCTTTCACTTGTTGTGAAATTGACGATGTAGCCTTGCTTAGAATTATTATCAAAATCCATGTTAATCAAAGATAATTTTACTTATGAAGAATTTTGCCTGTCACGTTTTACGCATTCACGTGCAAGTGAAACGATAAAAAGGATGTCTTTTTGAATACTAGTAAGAATAACTAGTATTTATGCCATTTCGATTTCTAATTTTCTTATGCCTACTGAATACAATTCAGTTAAACGCCAATCCACGGGTGATTGATAGTTTGATGGCCTTGATAGAAGTTGAACCAATGGGCGAGCGTCAAATTGACCTTTACAATAATTTAGCCTTTGCCCATTATCGCAGCCATCCCAATAAAACAATGGAGTTTTCAGGCAAGGCACTTGCCCTATCCGAAGAAATAGGATACGAATTCGGAAAAGTTATGGCGTTAAAAAATAAGGGGATTGCACAGTATTTCACTAATAATCCTGCAGATGCCTTAGGGACATTTAAAGAGGTAATCCGAATTTCAGAAGAGCAAGGATTTAAAGATATCCTTCATCGGGCTTTAAACAATGCCGGAAATATTTTCAAAGAATTAAGTCAATTGGAAAAAGCAATGGAGTATTTCCAAAAAGCTTCATTGATTGCCAAGATGGAAGGGGATAATATTGGGTACTGCAAATACGTCACAAATTTATCTGGATTGATGACAGCCAACGGTGAACTAGACAAAGCTTTTCGCCAATATGAAATAATTTATCCGATAGCAAAAAAGCTAAACGATCTAGCCTTGATGGCAGATATTTACTTTGGAATGGGGAATTTATTTTATGAAAAAAAATCTTATGATCGTTGCTTGGAATTTTGGGACAAGGCATATCAGAATTATCAAAAAACAGAATCCACAGGAGGTGCGCTTCTAACGCAATCCAAAATTGCTCAGGTTTATTTTAGAAATAAAGATTATCAAACTTCTAAGCAGTTTAATAAAAAGGCACTTCAGCAAGCATTAGAATTCGGCGTTTCTGCACATATCGCCACTTGTTATAGTGCGCTTGCGAATGACTTCCTAGCTTTACAGAAATATGATAAAGCAGATGAAATGGCCAAACTTGGATTGACACATGCCAAGATTGGAAATAATACATTGGTCCAATTTGAAATATTTCAGACACTTACCAATTCAAAAGAAAAACAAAGCGATTTTGAACAAAGCCTTAGTTATTTGAAACAATTAAGAATTTTAGAAGATAGCCTCAGAGCGGGAAGTCAAACTCAAAAAATTAAAGAACTTACTTTCAAATATGACTATAGTGCGAAAGAAAAAGAGAACGAGATACTGCGTAACAAACAAATGTTGCAAGGAGCCACTATAAAGAAAAATAAGTTGATTGCCGCCTTAAGTGTTTTTGCTTTATTTTCAGTGAGTATATTAGCCTTTTTCCTGCTTCGAACAAATAACCAAAAGCGAAAATTTAATCTTAAGCTTCAGAAAGAAGTTGCTAATCGAACAGAAGAATTGGCCAACTCAAATTCGGAATTAAAACAATCAAACAAAGAGTTAGAAAGGTTTGCTCATATCGCAAGTCATGATCTAAAAGAACCATTAAGGAATATTACAAGCTTCATAAGATTAATCGAACGCAGACTTACTGGAACTGATGAATATCTTAAAGAGTATTTACAATATGTTCAAAATAATGCAAAGCAGATGAATCTTCTTGTTGAGGACGTTTTGGAGTTCTCAAGAATTAATCAGAAGCAAGTAGAGTTAGAGTTTGTCAACCTGGTGCAAATCATCCGTCAAGTCCAAATGGCGTTGAAACCAATTACCCAAGATGAAAATGTACGTTTTGAGTTATCTGATACTTTTCCAGAAATCGTATCCAATGGTGGGCAGTTATATTTGGTTTTAAAAAATCTAATTGATAATGGTATTCGGTTTAATGAAAGTTTTAATAAAGTAGTTAAAGTTTACTATGAAAAGTCAGATGGGTTTCATTTCATTTCAGTTTCAGATAATGGAATAGGAATAGAAAATGAATACCATGTGAAAATATTTGAGATGTTTGAAAGACTTCAAAATAGAGAACATTATCAAGGTTCTGGACTCGGGTTGAGTTTAAGTAAAAAAATTATTGAGCGAATGGGTGGATCAATTAGCGTAAACTCTGTTCAAGAAAAAGGAAGTACGTTTGTGATCAAACTGCCAATCTTAGAAATGACTCATACCCCTGGATCAATTACTTTTACGCCAAAGTCAATAACGGAAGATTTAACTACAGTATCTGAATCTAGTTAATCAATTCTTCTACAGCTCTAGTTACGTTTAATACCTCAATTTTTTGCATACAATTAAAGTGTCCTTTTGGGCATTCTTTCTTGCCAATTTTAGAACACGGGCGACAGGCTAATTGAGATACTTCAATATTTTTAAAGGATTTGAGTTTTTTTGGCAAATATGGAAACATTCCAAAGGCAGGAATAGTATTTCCCCAAACAGCCACAATTGGTGTTTTTAAGCCTGCTGCAATGTGCATCATCCCTGTGTCTGGAGTAATAATGCATCCGGCATTTTTAATACATTGTGCAGATTCCTGCAATGAGCATTTGCCTACTAGGTTGACAATTTTTGACCTAGATTTTCTTTCCAAATCTGCCGCTAGGGGAATTTCATTTTTACCTCCCAAAAGAACAATCTGGTTTTCCAATTCACTGCATATTTCCAATAATTTATTAATAGGGATTTGTTTAGTGAAGTGAGCTGCACCTATGGCTAAACAAACATATGGTTCAGAAGAGATTCCCTTTGGTAGAAGATCATCAATAGACTTGGTCGCAGGTCCAATAAAAAAGTCAAGACCGTTACCATCATTGTGGATGCCAAGTTGTTTTATGCCTTCAAAATATCGATCTACAATATGACTATTTGGAAGCCGATTTATTTTGAAATTAACCATAAGCCATTTTTCCAAATTTAATTTTGAAAAGGAATAGGACGAGATCTTTAACGATCGCTTTATTTTTAATGACCTAATATTTTTATGCAGATCAACAACGCAGTCAAATTTTTCCAAATTTAGCTGCTCAATTATCTCAGCTTCTTTTTTAGATTCCCATTTCCAAACTTTATGTAAATAGGGGTTGAATGCTAGAATGGAAGCAAACTCTTTTTTGCAAAGAAAGTGTAGTTCGGCGTCAAGCTGTTGAGATAGCGTACGAATAACTGGACTTGTCAAAACAATATCCCCAATGGAGCTAAATCTGATTATTAGTATTTTCTTAACCATTTTTTGAAAAACTTTCTTCTTTTGAAGCGCCACAAAGTATAAAATACCGGTAACAATGGGACCATGCATTCGTAAAACTAATTGACTATTTTTGCCCATAGGAATATTTGAAACTATATCAATTCCTTTAAACACAATCCAATGCGCCTATTTTTGCTACTCTGCCTGGGTATCTTTAGCTTATTCTCCTGTAAGACACCTTCCTATACGCCTGAAGATTTTCCTGAAGGAAAAATAACCTTTGGTTCAGGTGGAGGATTCACCGGAATATATACTGATTACGTTTTATTGGAAAATGGTCAATTCTTCAGAAAAAGCTCGAATGAAAAAGAATTCATAGCCCTCCCTAAAATTGGTAAAAATAAAGTATCCCAAGTTTTTAAAAATGTCACCACATTGAAATTGATGTCTCTCAATTTCAATAATCCGGGTAACATGAATACTTATGTCAAAATGAAGATCGATGGGCAGGAGCAAGAAATTACCTGGGGAGTACCTGGGCCAAAGCCCCCAAAAGATGCCAAACTATTTTACAAAATCTTAATGAACTTAGTAAAGAATAAGAAATCATGATAAAGCATATCACCGCTATATTTTGTTTACTTCTCTTAGTTGTAAACCTTTCAGCACAAAAGCAAAAGCCCACGCCTGAATTCAAAGAGGTCAATTTAGGGCAAGTTGTATTGGATGTTACTCCTCAGCCTACATTGAAGTCAAATAACACAGGAAATAAGATTGATTTTAAAAAAGTGGAGGATATGGAAGGAGTTGCTTTGAAAAAAGCTCAACCTCCATTCAAACTTATTATGCATCCTACGAATGATCGTATTTTGAAAATTACAGGAAATCTTGGTACTCAAAATTGGTCTAGTATTGAAGAGCAAGCTAAAGAATATGTTCGCTCAATTGTTGAAGTAAAAAAAGGAAATAATGAATTGGAAATAGCAATAACTAGCAAAAATATTTCCGAAACAGGAACTCACTTAAGAACTATTCAAACTTTTAACCAGCTACCAATCTTAGGAACGGAAGGAGTACTTCATGCGAATGAAGAAATCATCCATAGTTACTCTGGAAACTTGATTTTTAATTTATCTGTTAATACAACTGCCGGAATCTCAATGGCCGATGCGATCGAATTGGCCAAAAAATCTTTAGAAAAGGAAAATATAGAATGGCAAGAAATTCCAGTTGACCAATATTTTTTATTGGAAAACAAGGAAAGAATAAGCGGAGGGTTAAAAATATTAGTTGAAGAGAAAAATCAATCCGATTTAATTTGGTCACTTGATATGTATGCTTCTATGCATGAGCGCTGGAAGATTTATGTGAATGCACATACAGGAACTATTGTTAGTAAGCAACCTGCCTTTTGTAAACTTTGGCATCATCCAGAACATGGAACTTGTAATTCGAAAAGTGCTGAAATGTCTATAGACGATAAAGCCGAAATTTTTGACAAAGAAGAAACTACTTTATTGCCTCCAGCAACTGCAACAGCTCAAGATTTATTCAATATCAATCGTACAATAAACGTCTTTCAAGAATCAGGAACATTTTATCTAATCGATGCTTCTCGACCAATGTTTAATGCTGGACTTTCTCAATTCCCAAATGATGCGCAAGGAGTTATTTGGACCTTGGATGCAAATAATACTTATCCGCAAAACAACGATTTTGATTATACACAAATAACTTCTTCCAATAATTCTTGGAATAATAAAAACGCTGTTTCTGCACATTATAATGGCGGCAAAGCATTCGAATATTTTAGCCAAACTCATAATAGAAACTCAATCAATGGACAAGGAGGAAATATTATCTCTTTAATACGGGTTTCAGACGAGAATGGGAATGACTTCGATAATGCGTTTTGGAATGGGGCAGCTATGTTTTATGGGAATGGGAACCAAGCTTTCAACGCCTCATTAGCAAAGGGTTTGGATGTTGCTGGTCACGAGATGTCGCATGGCGTAATTCAGGCAACAGCTAACCTTGTATATCAAAAACAGTCAGGAGCCTTGAATGAATCATTTGCCGATATATTCGGTGCCATGATTGACAGGGATGATTGGTTTATTGGAGAGGACATTGCAAACCCTTCCGTTTTTCCTACGGGAAGAATGAGAGACATGTCTGATCCTAATAACGGAGGCAATTCAAGTAATTTTTATTGGCAACCTAAACACATGAATGAATTTAAAGATCTGCCGAATACTCAGTCTGGAGATTGGGGGGGCGTGCACATCAATTCTGGAATACCAAATCATGCATTTTTTCTTTTTGCTTCAACGGTTGGAAAGTCCAGTGCCGAAAATGTTTATTACGAAGTTTTAGAAAATCATTTGACCGCAAATTCTGAATTTATTGATTTACGATTGGCGGTAGTACAAGTAGCAAATCAATTACTAGGTGCCAATGGAATGTCTGCTGCAGAATCGGCTTTTGATCAAGTAGGTATTTTAGATGGCCAAGGGAATGATTTTCAAACTGATGTAAATGAAAACCCTGGAGACGATATTATTTTATGGTCGGATTTAGACCAAATTGGAGTGACTTACTTAAGCAGTCTAACCACAGATTTAATTTCTCAACTAGATCATATATCGAGACCAAGTATTTCAGATGATGGATCCTATATCATTTATGTGGATGATCAAAATCGATTAGTGCAAATAGAAATTGACTGGCAAAATCAAACAGTCGACGAGAGTTTCCTCGAAAATAATCCCCAAAACATTTGGCGAAACGTTGCGGTTTCCAAAGATGCTACCAAGTTGGCGATTTTAACCACTCAGCAGGATAATGACCTCCTTATTTTTAATCGTCAAACCGGTGAATTAAGGACATTTGAATTAGTAAATCCTACAACTGCACAAGGGGTAAATACCGGAGACGTACAATATGCGGATGTGTTAGAATGGGACTTGACAGGAGAGTCTGTTATGTACGACGCTTTTAATGAATTACAGACGAGTTCTTTTGAAGATATTTCTTATTGGGACATTGGAATAATAGGAGTTTGGGATAACGGTAGCTCCTCTTTTGAAGAGGGACAAATCACCAAACTATTTAGTGGGTTACAAGAAAATGAATCGGTGGGTAATCCTACTTTTTCCAAAAATTCACCATACATCATTGCATTTGATTATATCACTTCAGATTTCTTTGGACAAAATGAATATTCAATTTTGGGCGCAAATATTGAAACTGGAACTATCGGTGAAATTTTTTCTAATAATAGACTTGGTTATCCTAGTTTTTCCACAATTGATGACAAAATACTTTTCTCAGCAAATAATACAGCCGGCGATGATTTACTGGCCACTAGAGATTTAGCTGCAGATAAAATAACCGGAATCAATGATGCTGAAGGACTTCTTGCTGGCCCAATTTGGGGCCACTGGTTTGCAAATGGAGAGAGAGATCTTGTTGCTGTAAATCAGCCATTTCGAGGCAGTTTGGAATTCTTTCCAAATCCTGCTGAAGATTATGTTCAAATTAACTTGAGTGATTTTGAAAAGGATTCCTATAATATCTCTTTAGTCAATTTGCTTGGACAAAGAACCATATTAAAAACTGTTGATTTCCAAGGCTCAGCTATCCGGGAAGTGTTAGATTTGTCCAGTTTCACGGCCGGAGCCTACTTCTTGGAAATTAGCAGACATAAAGATGGAATGCTATGGACCGAACCTATTCGAATTCAATAATTGGCATTTTTTTAGCCGCATATTTGAATAACTGGAGACAAAGAGGACAATTTCAGTAGCTTTTCTCTATTTTTCATAAGAATCCAGATAACTTCTTGGTTCTATGATTGTCTTATAACCGAGGAGCAGAATTCTGAACCTCATTCAACGTTGAAATCGACTTATATCTAAAACAAAGTATATGCTTTACCGGCTTTCGATCATTTGGTTCTTTTTTTTGATGATAAGTTCTGCTTATGCACAAAATTGTAATTACGATGAGATGACTAGAAAATTGATCGAGGAGCAGCCAGAAATGGCTAAAGAAATCCAACGATTTGAAGAAAAAAGAGCTTTGCT
The DNA here is from genome assembly GCA_937930025.1 of uncultured Saprospiraceae bacterium. Classification (GTDB taxonomy): domain Bacteria; phylum Bacteroidota; class Bacteroidia; order Chitinophagales; family Saprospiraceae; genus JABDJM01. The sequence goes on from CALGJW010000205.1 coordinate 9,536, forward strand.
TTCGAACACGGAATCTTCCCAAAGAATGGGAAAAATAATCCCAGTAGTAGTACATGTTATTCACGGTGGCGAGGCAATCGGTTCTGGTTCTAATTTAAGTGTTCAAAGGATCACCTCACAAATTCAAATCCTAAACGAGGATTTTCAAAGAACTAATACCGATGCGAACCAGACGCCTTCAGCTTTCCAAAGTGTAGCCGCAAATACAGGAATTCAATTTGGCTTGGCGATTAAGGATCCAAGTGGGAATTCCACAAACGGAATCACAAGACATCAATACAATAATATTCCAAATACAAATTACATAGAAAGTACAATTAAGCCTGCCACAATTTGGGATCCTCTAAACTACCTCAACATATGGGTGGTAGATTTACCATCTTCAACAATTATTGGTTATTCTTATTTGCCAACTACGACTATGGTTGGTTCTAACAAAGATGGTCTAGTTGTAACTTTTGAAAAATTTGGATATATCAGCAGTTCAAATAGAGGGCGGACTGCTACCCATGAAATTGGACATTACCTGGGACTTCAACATATTTGGGGACCAAATGATACCAACGGAGATCCTATAGGATGTTCTGTGGACGATGAGGTGTCGGATACACCAAACCAGGATGCACCGTATTTTGGATGTCCTAACGGTGGAGTGAGCTGTGGTTCTACAGATATGAATATGAATTATATGGATTATGTGGAAGATAATTGTATGAATTTATTTACCGGAGGCCAATCAAATGTGATGAATAATATCTTAGATGGGATTCGAGAAGAATTGATTGAAGGAAATCTCACAGGCAATACTGATGATTGTCAAGCTGTTTCCAGCGGCTATAATTTTGGATTTGAACCCACTGAGCCGGCCGGAACATGGTCTGTAGAAGATGCAAATGGTGATAGTCGAAGTTGGATCATTACCGATCAGTCTTCGGATGACTGGGGCCCTAATACTGGCCAAGGATTAGCGATATATCTTTGGAACCCCGATGGAGTCACGGCCGCGGATGATTACCTTTTTAGTCCTTGTTTTAATTTGCAAAAAGACCATGATTATCGATTGACTTTTTCAATTGCCATAGCAGAAGATGTTAACGCAGTATATCCAGAAAAGCTGGAAGTAGGATTTTCTGGTCAGGCTTCGTCCAGCGATTTCTACACAATTAATAATACTTGGATATTTGATCCTGCATCTGTAGTGTATCCTAGTTATGAAACCATTGAAAGAGTATTTACTGTAAATAGTAACATCGAAACCCATATCGGTTTTCATGTTTTTAGCGATGCTGACAAATATGGAATGCAACTAGATGATATCAAAATTGATGATTTAGGATTAGTTGGAACGAGAGGTTTAGATAAAATCGAAAACGTCCAAGTACTTCCTAATCCTACAGAAGGATATACTGAAATCATATTAGATCCAAGCAATTGGGAAAAAAGGGTTGAACTACAGATTTTTAATAGCCTTGGCGCATTGATTTCTCAAAAAACAGTTGAGGTTAATCAATCAAAGATAGCACTCGATCTTAGCGACCAACCAGCTGGAGTTTACCTATACCGGCTCTCAGATGGTAAAAGTCATGCAGTTCATAAGATTGTGAAACACTAAGAGTATTACTTAGTTTAACTATCTAAAAGAGTTAATAATAGTTTAATAACAAAGGAATTCTTGACTAGGGATTGACTTTTTGCTAATTTGTATTCATAAATTTTATCAATAAATACTGAAATGAAAAAGACCTTATTACTATTCGCCTTCATGGGATTATTCTCATTTATGGCTCAAGCTCAAAAATCTTGCGCTA
>CALGJW010000206.1 GCA_937930025.1 uncultured Saprospiraceae bacterium
AGATACTTGGTCCTTCAGAGTGAAGTTGAAAGATAATTTTACGATCGATGGCATGCGCAAATTTTCTTTGCAGCATCCTAAGACAAGAAACTATGCTGGTGAGTGGTTGTTTCATGAAATGTTGAAATCCGAAGATGTACTTTCCTTGCGCTATCAATTCATCAATGTAAACTTAGTCGTAAACAATGGTGGGAACAAAACGGTGAGGGAATATGGCTATTACGTGATGGAAGAGTTTTTTGACAAGGAGTTGATCGAGGCAAATGGACGAAGAGCGGGAGTAATTGTAAAAATTGATGAAGATCCTATTTGGGCAGAACGTAGAAGATTTATGACCCATGATTTATTTTCAGAATATTCTGATTATTTGACCTCCATTGATTTTAAGAATTTCAATGTACTTCCGTTTGGAGGTAAAAGTATTCAGAGTGATCCTAGTTTATTTACACAATTTGAAACGGCAAGATCATATCTGGAAAGTTATGTAGACGGAAAGTCCATGCCCTCCGATGTTTTTGATATTGAAAAATTGGCCAGCTACAACGCCATTTGCAATGTGCTAGGCGCTCAGCATTCCATGATTTTGCATAATGTCCGCTTTTACTACAATCCCATTAATTCAAAATTAGAACCTATTGGCTTTGATGGTAACGCCGCTTCCTTTAATTGGTATACTTTAAATTTTGCTAAGACTTCTAAGGACATGAAGTACCAGGAAGTATATTTAAAAAAACTAAAGGAATTCGCTTCGGCAGAATATGTCGAAAAGATTTTAAATTGGCCAGGACTAAAAGAACATATCGCACTTTTGCAAAAAGTTTATCCGGATTACGAATGGTCTGATCGGGTTATTATAGATAATGCCAAATTTATCAATTTTGCAATCGCACCCGCAAATTGTTTAAATAGTTTTCTGGTAGACTATGATCGAGAATACATTAGATTGAATATCGAAAATTATGGCACTTTCCCGGTTGAAATAAATGCCTTAAAATTAGCAGAAGGGAGAAGCCTAAATGCATCGATGAAATCGGAGTTAATAAAACCCGGAGAAAGAAGAACGATAAGCTTTAGATTAAATAAGGACTACCAACGACTCTTTGTCAAAAAGAAATCTGGAAAGATAAACTTCAACCCTATAACAGATATAGCAAAATTACGAATCCAGTTTAACACTTTGGGAATTGACCGTTTTCGTGAGGCTAAAATTCTTTCGTGGAAACCGGGATCAGACGCTCCCCTCGTTTCCAATATTAATAATTTAAAATCCGACTATGAGAAGTTTGATTACATAAAATTTGATGAAATAAATAAAGTCATTGAATGCTTACCCGGGCAGCATAAATTGGCAGGAAGTTTAGTTATACCAAAAGGCTATACATTTAAAATCTACCCTGGAACCAGCCTTGACTTCTTTGGCTCAGAGCAACAAATTATTTCTTTTTCACCCGTTGAATTTGTTGGAACATCAGACGAACCGATTAAGTTTTGGAATTCCACCGGCGATGGAAATGGCATTATTGTTTTGAATGCAGATGGACCATCTAGAGTGGAACATTGCATATTTGAAGGGCTGAATAAACCAAGAACTTATCATTGGGCAGTTTCCGGTGGCGTTAATTTTTACGACTCAGAAGTTTACATAAAAAATAGTGCCTTTACCGATGGACGCTCAGAGGATGCATTGAATATCATTTCTACTAATTTCGAAATGGACAACGTGGTTTTCACTCGTAGTTTTTCCGATGCCTTTGACGGAGACTTCGTGACAGGCACCATTAAAAATTGTTTATTTGGAGATATAGGAAATGATGCGATTGATGTATCTGGATCAGACATAGAAGTATACAATACAAATATTACGAGAGCGGGTGACAAAGGATTGAGTGCAGGAGAAAAAAGTACGATAACCGCTCGAAGATTAGTTATTGATCATTCTGAAATTGGAATAGCTAGTAAGGACGCTTCTACTATAACGGTAGATTCTTGTCTCTTGGATGCCAACAATCTTGGCTTCACCGCCTTCCAGAAAAAATCCGCATTTGGTTCGGGACATATCATCGCAACTCATACAGATGTAAAGGGAGATGGTACGCCTTACTTGATCGAAAAGAATTCCTCTTTGCTTTGGAATGGGGAGAAAGCCGAGGTAGTGGATCAAGTGATTGACCGAATGTATGGTGCTGAGTTTGGTAAAAAATCTGAGCGATAATGGTTGAAGTATTTCCACCTGCGCCTAATTATCGATTCGAGCGAAAGTTTACCTTAAACGAAGTAGACCGACATTGGACCTTAGGTCAAATCAAATTACATCCCAGTTTTTTCAATGAGATATTTCACCCTAGACAGATCAATAATATTTATCTAGATACGCCGGAGTTAAAATTTTACAAAGATAATATCCATGGAATTGCCAATCGAAAGAAAGTGCGTATTCGTTGGTATGGTTCTACAATTGGAAAAATCGAATCTCCAAAATTAGAGTACAAACTCAAGCAAAATTTATTGGGGGATAAATGGACTTTTGAGTTGGCTCCTTTTGAGTATAAGGAAGGGTTCTCTTCAGAAGATCTTAAAAAAGTATTTGCGGCTTCGAATTTACCACCAGCAATAGCTGAGGATTTAAAAATCCTAAGTCCATCCTTATTAAATAGTTATCGCAGAACTTATTTTTTAAGCGCAGATCAAGCATTCAGAGTAACCTTCGATGAGGAGTTACTGTATTATGGTTTTGAAAAAATGAAATCCACTTTTGCGAATAGAAAAACGCAGGCTGCACACCAGATTATTGAATTGAAATATAAGCCTGAAATGGATGAGCAAGCCAATGGTATTTCTAAGTTGTTTAGGTATCGATTGGATAAGAGTTCGAAGTATGTGAATGGGGTTGAGTTGACGCGGGGTTAAATCAATTAAAGCTATTCAAGTTAATTAATAAGGCTCAAATAAGAAGAATTTGAGCTTTAAGGTTAGCAGAAATGAGCTATAATTAAGCGAACCAGAACATCCTACATCCGCACCAACTTCCCATTAAAAAACCCAACCCCATCCGCAGAAATTCGATAAAAATAAATCCCCTTGGGAAAACTCTGCAAATCAAGCACCCGCTTCCGTTCCCCCTTTTGCAACTGCTTAGATTGAATGAGACTACCAGAAATATCATAAATAGATATATCGTATTCCTGCGTCACTGACCCTTGAAACTCAATATTAAATATTCCGCTAGTAGGATTAGGATAGGCCTTCCATGTCGGTACTTCATTCCGTATTGGAAATTGAATAGAAGTGGCGACTAACTTAGTAGTATCACACAAGGGTTCATTCGCATCTAAACATTAAGAATCGATGCCGTATCCGTGGAAAAACCAAAAAACCAATTATAATCAAATTTATGTTGGGCAGAAATCTGCCCAACACAAATTAAGTTTAGTATAGCTAATATTTATAATCTCATTAATGAATGATTATGAATTTTGACACTTCATTGGGAGCAGCATTTTAGGCTTCGTCTACAATTTCTAATATATAAGAATATAGTTTAGGATTTATTCTAAAACCAATTTCATAAACCAGCTTGTCCAATATTGGTTTAATTTCATTTACCAATAACTGTTCTTTTGCCTTTATTAATAAACCTATCAATCCACTTATTTTAACGCCATAGGAAGTTGCAATTTGCCGACCTTTCTTTTCATCGATTAATAGTAAATCTGCTTTCATTTCAATTGCTAACACTATTGACTCTGCTTCTCCTGAATCGAGATTTTCAAGAAGCTCATTGTATAATTCTTTATTAGAAATTGAGGAGACCTTTATCCAATTTTTCTTTCTGATGTAATCTAATTGACTTGGAATTATCGACAATTCTTCTTCAACAGATTTAGGGATTATTACGACACCAAATAATTCATTTAATAGCTCTGCTAGATCTAATTGTACCAAATTAGAAATTACTGAAGTATCACTTATAACTACCATTTATTTGAATTGGAAAACTTAAGATGCTTTTTTCCCTGTTAAGCTATTTAGATTGTCCAAATCCTGATTCAAGTCGTCAGAATTATATTTTATGTAGATATCACGTTTCGAAAGTTCCTTCTGAAATTCTATCTGATTCAATTGCGCCAAACTTTTTGCCTGCCCCAAAGATAATCTACCTTTGTCGTATAGATATACTGAAATTTCAATTAGTAACTCATTTCCAGATATCTCTGCTTTCTTTAAAATGTTTTCAGGAATATTTAAACCCATGTCAAACTGTTTTATACAAAATATGGAATTTATGCCAAGATAGCAATTATAAAAGGATACATCTACATTACTACTTGTGTATCAGATGGTTTACTTTAACATTTTAAGTCTTTTTGTATTAACGCTCGCCTACATCCTCACCAACTTACCATTAAAAATTCCAACCCCATCCACCGAAATTCGATAAAAATAAATCCCCTTCGCATACCCCTGCAAATCAAACACCCGCTTCCGTTCCCCCTTTTGCAGCTGCTTAGATTGAATGAGACTACCAGAAACATCATAAATAGATATATCGTATTCCTGCGTCACTGGCCCTTGAAACTCAATATTAAATAGTCCAGAAGTCGGATTAGGATAGGCCTTCCAAGTCGTTACTTCAGTCCGTATTGGAAATTGAATAGAAGTAGCTACTAACTTAGTAGTATCACACAAGGGCTCATTCGTATCTAAGCGAAAAGAAGGGAAATAAGACATATTTCTACCATGCGGAGAATTTGTTTTTATACCATGTTGTTCAAAATTACAAGCCACTCCCTTTGCATTGGGATTATGCATCACATGAAGCCTATCTACACCAAAAGAAGAGTTATAATATATTTTACAATCGGGTCCAATTTGAGCCTTCCAAAAGTTGGTAAAACCTGGCGACTCAAAACCGTCATACTCTGCAATTAACACACGAGAGGCTTCAATATCCGCTGCTTCTAAATCATATTGCCAAAGGGTAATCGCACTATTTAAATACAAGAATCTTCCATTAGAAGACAAGGCCATACCGCCTACAAAGGAGGGTAAGGGCTCTACTTCTATTTTTAGCGGATTAGATAAAACGCCTGAACTGCGATCAAAATCAAAAATCAGGATTCCTTTTTCACTAAAAGCGCGGATGTACTTGGTCCCATCCAATGAAAATAAAGATTGAAGGGCAGGATCTATATCTAGAAAGGTTTCTGAAATATTTTGAATTTTAGTAGAGACTACAGTATCTCCTTCTATTTCAAAAATCTCATAGCCATTCGAATCTGAAAGGGGAACCACCATCCACCAAGCATTCCCACCCGTTTTCTTTACCGTCGCTATATAGCCACTATTCATTCGTAGGGAATTAATGGGTTTATTCTTTTGAATAACCTCTCCTAAACCATTATTCCCATTTGTATTGACAATTGTATGAAAGAGAGAATCTGAAACAAAGAGAACTTCCGTATCTGGATCAATGATCAATCTTTGATGAAAAAGATGGAATATACTATCGTTCGTCAGCGAAGGTAGAATGATTAGACTTTGATGCAAATTAGAATACCCAATTGCACAATTGTCATCTGCAATTGTTCCTGGATTCAATCCTCCTCCGTTTTCCATAAGATTAAAACTTGCATCATAAATATCACAGGCATTGGTGTAAAAAAGCAACTTACCAGATTTATCGGAAATAGTCCCGCCCGTGAAAGCCATTCTCAATTCATTATAAGCCGTATCTATTATAAGTAAATCTTCATTAAAATTAAGAATCGATGCTGTGTTCGTATTAAATCCAAACAACCAATTGTAATCATATTTATGTTGTGCAGCTATCTGCACAACATAAATTAAGGAAAGTAAGATTAATAAATTCGATTTCATTAATGAATGATTATGAATTTTGATACTTCATTGGGAGTAGCATTTAAGCGGTAGAAGTAGATGCCGGATTTCTATGTAAAAATACATTTTATAGACAAGAGTTCGAAGTATGTGAATGGGATTGAGTTGACGATGGGTTTGTAGTTGAACTTCCGTTGAAAAGGTTTTCAATTGCTTTTTCACAAAATTTTCTTTTTCAAATAGCTCAATTGATGATGGTTTGGTGAAGGCGCTTACGCGCTTCACTCACTGAAGCACAGTGGCACCCAACCCGGGCGCTTACGCGCTTCACTAGCTCAAGCACTGTCGCACTTGACCCTCCGGGGTCGCTCGTTCACCCTTCGGGTTTGTTCGTTCACCCCGCTGGGGCTTAAGAAACAAGAGTTCGAAGTTTGTCAATGAGATTGAGTTGACGTTGAACCTTCGATCTTTTCATCAGATTGAATAAGACCAAGGTTCAAAATAATTATGCGTAAAATTCAACACCTGTACTATTATAGTGGTGTTTAATTTTATAGAATTTATGTTTAGATTTATAAATTCTACTTTTCGAAATATTCCTATTTATTTTATATTTCAATTCATTCTGTATCGAAAGGATATAATCCATCATTGTATGAAAATCATTTTGATCAATTGTTTCGACTATCTCGTTTAACCAAATTTCATCTTCTGGTATTTTGCTATTAATTTGAATTGAAAATTGGTAATATTTATTTAACTCCGATTCAAATTTTTCCAATAAGAAAGGAGTTGATGCTGAACTGGGCAGCAGCCAAGGAACAAGATTTGTATCAGAATCAAAATATCGTTTGAGTAGAATATCTTTACTTGGCAAAGCTTTTTTTCTTGTCCACCATACATCTTGCACCTCCTCCATGGCGAGCGCCGTTTCTTCATAAGTAGCAACAGCTCCCAAGCCTATCAGCTCTTCAGATAAAATGATCGTCATCGCTTCATCGAATTCCATTTCACTTTCAATGGCTAGTATACCTATTTTAATTCCGAGTAAGTTGGAGTTTAAATCCTCTGGGGAAAAACTTGAATATCGTTCAGGAACCAATGGAATATAGGAGGTTCCAAACCATGTGGCGATTTCATGCCAAAGTGAAATATCAAAAGCAATCTTTCCTGCCAATTCCAAGCGTTGCGTTGCCGTAATTAGGTCGGAACTATTAATTGTTAACATTTTCAACCCTCCTTCTTTGCCTAAATTTAATTCGAGTGATTTCTGATTGTCTATTCCGTAGGAAATGATAGTATATAAATATGCCGTCCAATCCGCAAAATCTCTTAAATGACCTATATCTATAAAGCCTCCTTTATGGGTATAAATAATTCCATTGCCTTCTTCGTTCCCTCCCAGGTACGTATGATTATTCAATTCGAAAAATGAAATGATGTCGGTTTTCTTTAGAAATGGCACTCTGGCTACACTGACATTTGAGCCAAATGAACAGCAAGTTCTAATAATATTCGACGGAGGAGACAATAAATGATTTGCTGCGATAACGGGCGGTTTAGCCTCTATGACATTTGATACTAAAATAAGCAAAAGTCCAACGAGCTTGTTGATCATTTTTTTTTGCAAAATTACTCTATTTCGCCATTCGGCACCATTTATTTTTTTAAGTGATTTAGGAAAAACATTGCGGTCCATCTTTTGGTATTAAGCAGGTTTCATACAGCTCTTCCCTAAGGAAATAATCCATTTTGGAAATTTCCCAAAGACAGCCCACCATGTTTTCCCCAACCTAATCTGAAAATTATAGCTAGGCAAGCCTATCCAATCTGAAGGTTAGGGCTAGGCGGGCCTAAACAAAAAAAGGCCGCCTCAATAAAGAGACGGCCACCGAAAATTATTTCGAAAAAACTAACAATTTCCTTTATAGCTTAACTAATTTTTTCGGAATTATTTCTCCATTCATTTTCACCATCAGGTAGTAAATCCCAGGTTGAAGATCTGAAAGGATTAACTCTTCATTGAATTCATTAGTTTCAATAAACTTCACAACTTGTCCATTTAAGGAAATCACTTGAATTGACTCCATCTCAGCATTTGCTTGAATCATTACTCGATCAGTAGCTGGGTTAGGATACATCTGAACGTCATTCACAAGGCTTGGATTCTCCAATGCAATTGGTGAAGTATCCGGAGTAATTGGTCCGAGTTCAGTAGTGTAGTTGATTCCACTACCTTCTATCAAGGAACCTCCAGTACTTGCAACTGCTGTAACGGCATCAATATAGATATGATCTGAGTTTGTTGAAGCATCACATTGGAATCTCATATCAAAACCTGCATTGAAATTAAAATCAGCCGCACTTAAAGTTACCGAAGTTGTATAGAAAGTGTTGTTGTTAAAACTAGTTCCTCTTGCCCAAGCGGCTACGGTTTGCCATCCTGAACCATCGTTTACTCTGAACCAGAAGTCTTCTCCATTTTCCATACTCCAAGCATAGAAAAAGAAAGTTACTTCTACAGAGCTATATCCGGTAAGATTTACATTGTTTCTGGTCATTGCTGAACTAGTGCCAGAGTTATCTCTAATTCTGATGGAACGATTACCTTCATAAGAACGAGATCCACTATATCTATAACAATCAGATCCGCCATCGGTCCAACCATCCCATCCTGATTCAAAGTAAGATCCAAACAACTCTGTTGTTCCACCTGGATTACAAGGAGCACAATCTGGTCCGCCACAATCTACGCCAGTTTCTTGTCCATTCTGAACGCCATCGAAACAAGTTGGACATGCCGGACAATCTGGTCCGCCACAATCCACATCTGTTTCTGAACCGTTTTGAATTCCATCATTACAAGTTGGACATGCTGGACAAACTGGTCCGCCACAATCTACTCCTGTTTCTTGTCCATTCTGAACACCATCTGTACAAGTTGGTCCAGATCCACCTCCTACACAGAAATTAGTGGTTTCAGAAGAACCGAATGCGCCACCAGATGCCAATGTGTTTCCACCAGCATCGGATAACACGTATGATCCTTGTCCATAAGCACAACAAATACCATCTCCGTAGGTATCATTGATTGTGAAATCATAACAACCGTCTACTAAACATTCAGAAACTATTACAGTCGAACCATCTGGTTGTGAGCCATAAGTTCCGCCTGAAGCAACTACAGATCCACCACTATTGGTTATGGTCCAACTTGTTTCTTCCGGATAATTATCTAGTACTATAGTAAGGACCACTTCATTATCAGTACAGTTGGTAGGACAGGCAGGACAAGTTGGTCCTCCACAATCAACGCCAGTTTCTTGTCCGTTTTGGACACCATCCGTACAAGTTGGCCCACCTCCTCCACAGGGAGATAAACAGGATGCATTTGCGACTGTATTTCTAATAACGTTACCAGGTTGAGGTCCGAAACCTAGGTTGAAGTTAATCCCAGCGCTAGTAACATGGCAATAACTCATGATTGTTCCGCCATTGGAAGGATTCCCTGGAAGCGGACATGATCCTTCTGTAGATCCTGAGCAACCATCGATGGCTGTATTATTTCCATTCCATACACAAGCGTGAGTATGTCTTGAACCAATCAAGTGTCCCATTTCATGGGTGACTACCATCACAGAAAATGAGTATGCAGGAACGTTACTATAGGAAGCATCGATACTACTAAAGCATTTTGAGTTGTCTGGATTAGAGTTACAAATTCCAGAAAATCCAGCAGCTATTCCCCCACTCGCTTGATACGAAACTAAGTGCGCAAGATCGCCATTGAAAGATCCTGTATTTGCTTGGAAATCGGAAAGCATTCCTGAAGAACTATTAGAAGAGTATGGAGAATTTGTTGTCCAAGCTTTTATTTCAGAAATGGTCATTCCCAATTGCTCATTCGCATAAAGGGTAAATGATTCATTAAATAGACCAGTAACATAATTGGTCGCCTGCGTTGCGCCACCTTTTTGGGTTACGATATCGTCATCGATTTCAATATAGATTCTGATGCAATCTCCAACATCTCGGCTACCTTCGTTCCATTCTAACATATCAGGAGCATATTCAAATTGGTCATCATCAGCTGTAACACAATCCCAGGCTTCTGGATTTACAATGTCTTTGTCATTATATATAATATGCTGAGATCTTTCATCTTTCAATTTACCAATCACATAATTTCCATCATTGTTACTAATCGAACCAATAATTTCTTCGTCGAAAATTGAGATAGCTACTAAAGAGGTTGGATCGCCAGAAACAATACCATGGTAATAAGCACCAGTGGCATATTTCATCTCTCCTCTGTCCGAAGTAGAGAGCACAAAATCATCAGTTAGCAGTTTGTTTTTTACTAGATTAAGCTGAACGGTACCTTTGTCTCCTGGCAGGACAACATCCATCAAAATACGTTCGCTGTTTGCTTCCTTTAAACGAGTCAGATTTTTCAAATCTGGTTCAAAAAGAATTCCCTCAGACAGTACGTCGTTGGTGATGCTTCTTTTCATTAAGTCTGCATCAAGGGCTGACATAACGTTGAAGGAAGGAGCGTCAATGGACTTAGCTTGAGCATCCATTACTTTTTGGTAGATTGCTTGTTGCGAAAATCCAATGGTTGGAATCAACAAGAGTAGAAGGAGTTTAATTCTCTTCATAAGGTCATTTAAGTTTAGTGGTTAATTAATAGAAAAGTCTGGGTACAAGACGTACTTGTTACCCTTGAAACGATCATAATATGTGAAGCTTGGGAATCCCACTCTTAAGATGTTTTTGTACATCTTCAGGTTGCACAAGTATAATTAAATATTTCAGATTAAACCAATATTGCAATATAAATAATCGGAATGATGAGCAATATCACTATAAATATTCGCCAAGTATCAAATAGCAGGATATAAAAATCATGGAATCAAGCAACCATAACGACTGGATAGGGCGTAAAAAAAGAGCTACTCAAAAAAATGAGTAGCTCTTCAAGTATGAAACTTAAAACTTATTTAGAAACAATATCCGTCAGCATCGATCAACGTCTTAGCGATTAATCTTCTTGCATTTTTTACATTTAGTGGAGGATACTTTGTGAATCTTTTGAGTCCCATCAACATGGTCTTCAATAAATCCCCTTCAGCAAACGAGCAGAGCGCGTCTGTAGCATTCTTTACTACTCGTGCATTTGCATCCATAAAGAAAACTTTCATTATCGCTTCATAAACTTCCTGCTCTATTTTTGTTTCCATTCCTTTGAGTCTGGTAACTCTATGCAAGGTGGATTCCGCTAAATAAAGATCAGTCATCATATCAGCGACATTGGTCAGAATTTCTTGTTCTTCTTTCAGATTTATCTGGCCGTCCATTTGCATTTTTGCAGCAGCGCCAGCCGTCATTAAGATTACTTTTTTCCAATCTTTTATTGCTTTACTTTCTGCTGCAAAGTCTCCTTCTTCCGTTTCGAAGCTTGGCATAGAAGCCAATTCTTTTTGTACTGCCCAAGCTGGTCCAACGATATCCAACTTACCTTTCATGGCACGCTTTAAAAGCATGTCAACAATAAGCATTCGATTGATCTCATTTGTTCCTTCATAGATTCTAGAGATCCTAGAATCTCTATATGCTCTGGCAGCGGTTCCCTCTTCAGAGAACCCCATCCCACCATGAATTTGCAAGGTTTCATCCACCACATAATCCAACCCTTCAGAGCCTGCAATTTTAAGAATTGAGCACTCAATGGCATATTCTTCTGCCGCTACTAGTTTAGCTTCTTCAAAAGAAAGTCCTTTTGCAGAACTTGCCTTTTTGCTTTGCTCCATTAAATCTGACACTCTATACATTGCAGAATCAGTGGTAAAAATCTTGATGGCTTGCTCAGCTAATTTATATTGGATTGCGCCAAAATTCGCAATTGGTTGTTTGAATTGAATTCTTTCCTTCGCATATCGAATGGCTGTGGTAGCAGAACCTTTAGATCCACCATTACAAAGTACACAAAGCTTGAAACGACCGATGTTTAAAACATTAAACGCAATCAAGTGACCTTTTCCTTTTTCTCCTAAAAGATTTTCTACAGGTACTTTTGCGTTCTCGAAAAATACTTGACGGGTTGAAGAACCTTTGATACCTAACTTAAGCTCTTCAGCTCCCAAGGTCATCCCAGGCGTATTTCTATCAACGATAAAGCAAGAGAATTTGTCTCCTTCTATTTGGGCAAAAACAACAAATACATCAGCGAATCCGGCATTTGATATCCACATTTTCTGACCATTCAGCACATAGTGCTTGCCATCTTCGGTTAGCTCAGCTTTTGTTTTTGCAGAAAGCGCATCAGATCCTGAGCTTGGTTCTGTCAAACAATATGCGGCACTTTGCTTTCCAGAGATAAGAGCTGGTAAATATTTTTTCTTTTGTTCTTCAGTTCCAAAATAAAGAATAGGCAACATTCCAATCCCAGTATGCGCGGCATAACTAGTATTGAAAGATCCTGCTGGGCCCATCACATCACAAATCAAAGTGTTTGTATTTGTGTCCATTTCCATTCCTCCATAAATCTCAGGCATATGAGAACCTAAAAGACCTAACTCGCCCATTTTCGCCAAAAGGCTTTGCGCTAGTCCTTCCTCCATTTTCTCTATACGAGCGGTATTTGGCACGACTTCAGAATTAAGGAAATCCAGCACCATGTCTTTTACCATGAGCTGTTCTTCATTAAAATCTTCTGGAATAAATACAGAATCTGATTTGGTTTCTTTAATAAGAAACTCACCACCTCTTAGGGTGTCTTTAGATAGAAATTGATCTGGGTTCTTAGTCATTGCTTGCAAAGTGATTAATTTTAGCGAATTTTCGCTGAAATATACGATGAAATAAAGATATATGGAAATGAAATGCTTGTTGAGGCCTTATTTTCGTTGAATTTGTTGGAAAAACGACGAAAAAGGAGCCTAAATCATTTAAGTCAAAAATTTTGCCGTAAATAAATAAGTACTCATTTGTGGGTAAGGAATTACCAGAAAATCGGAAATTCTTTTGGATTACGCTTAAAAACCTCTTAATCCTGACTTTGAATTAGAGCGTGTTTAAAATAATTTTAGAGACAACTCAAAAGGCTGTATTTAAATTTATAAGAAGGAGAAGCTTCAATGGTTTACGAGACTATTTTAGAGCGCAGAGGATTAGAAATTAACGGATAATTAGAGAGACTCGTTACGCTAGACTTTTCATTTGAAGTGTTCAAATACCGCGTCTCGGAGCCTCAATAATTTTCCGTTGTTGGGATTTCCGTGGCTTGTTGTAATTGCGAAGGTAAGTTGGATAGATGAAGAGATTGTTAAGTTGGGGTTAAGTGATGTTTATGAATAGGAAGGGGAAAAAATAGGAAGAACTGACTGGGTATCTTAAGCTGGGGTTTCACTCGCGTGCGCGTACGCGAGTGAAACCCCAGCATAAGCCTGACCTTAAAAAATTTGACTTGAGACTTTCTATACGTCGTAATTCAACACTGGAGATAACCAACGCTCTAATTCTTCGACTCTCATTCCTTTGCGTTCAGCATAACTTTCCACTTGGTCTTTTCCAATATTTCCTAAGCCAAAATACTTTGATTCGGGATGAGACAAATACCAGCCACTTACGGAAGAGGCCGGATACATGGCGAAGGACTCCGTGAGTATCATTCCAATTTTATCTTCAGCTCCTAGCAATTCAAAGAGTTTTGCTTTTTCGGTATGATCTGGGCAGGCTGGATAACCTGGTGCCGGTCGAATACCTGCATACTCTTCTGCTATCAAATCATTGTTTGATAATTCTTCATCAGAAGAATAGCCCCAAAATTCTTTTCTCACTCTTTCATGCATTCTTTCAGCTAGCGCTTCTGCCAAACGATCCGCCAATGCTTTTAACATGATAGCATTGTAGTCATCTTGATTATCTTCAAATTCCTTCACATACTTTTCAATCCCTATTCCAGCTGTAACAGCGAAGGCTCCAATGTAATCTTCGCCTTTTTCTTTTGGCCTGATGAAATCTGCAATGCTATAATTTTTTTGACCTGGGGCCTTTTTATTCTGCTGTCTTAAATGACATAAAGTGTTCAATACTTTTGATTCATCATTAGGATCAAAAATTTGAGTGTCATCTTCATTTATTTGATTAGCTGGGAAAAAACCGATTACTGCCTTAGCTGTCAACCATTTTTCATCTATAATTCTTCTTAGCAAGCTACGGGCATCATTAAATAATTTCTTTGCCTCAACTCCTACAACTTTATCTTCCAAAATTGCTGGATATTTACCATGCAACTGCCAAGATTTAAAGAATGGCGTCCAATCAATATATTCAGCTAGTTCTTCAATATTATAATCTTCAAAAACTTTAGTTCCCAAGAATGCTGGACGCTTAACAGGAGTTGAAAAATCAACTTCTAATTTATTTTTTTGGGCTGCATTAAGCGTTAAATACTTTTTAGAAGATTTTCTATTTCCTCGAGCAACGCGAATTCGTTCATACTCGGCTTTCACCCCAGCCAAAAATTCTGATCTTGTATTTTCCTCTTTACTGAGCAAAGAACTGGCAACCGAAACAGACCGAGAAGCATCCAATACATGCACCACGGGATGGTCGTAGTTATGTTCAATTTTTACAGCTGTATGCGTTTTAGAGGTAGTAGCTCCACCAATCATTAATGGAATTTTCAACCCTGTTCTTTGCATTTCCTTTGCTACATGCACCATTTCATCCAAGGATGGAGTAATCAAACCGCTCAATCCAATGATATCAACTTCATGCTCGATAGCCTTTTCCAAAATTTTATTGGCTGGAACCATAACTCCAAGGTCGATGATATCATAATTGTTACAACCTAGGACGACGCCTACAATATTTTTTCCAATATCATGCACATCCCCTTTAACAGTCGCCATAAGAATCTTTCCTTTGGATGACCTTGCTCCTTTTGCTTTTTGCGCTTCGATATACGGGGTCAAATAAGCCACGGCTTTTTTCATCACTCTGGCTGACTTTACCACTTGTGGCAGAAACATTTTTCCCGCACCAAAAAGATCACCGACTATATTCATTCCATCCATCAATGGCCCTTCGATAACCTTTAAAGCCATATCAAAACCCTGTCTTGCCTCTTCCGTATCCACTTCGATAAATTCCGTTATTCCTTTGACAAGTGAATGTGCTAATCTCTCGTTAATCGGTTTTTCTCTCCAGCTTAAATCTTTCACTAACTGTCGTCCACCACTAGTTACTCGTTCTGCATAACTTGTTAGCGCTTCGGTCGCCCCAGGATGTTTATTGAATAAAACATCTTCCACCAACTTTAAGAGATCTTTTGGGATTTCCTCATAGACTTCCACCATGCCAGCGTTCACAATCCCCATGTCCATACCAGCTTCAATGGCATGAAATAAAAATGCCGAATGCATAGCTTCTCGCACAACATTATTACCCCTGAATGAAAAAGATATATTCGATACTCCTCCGCTTATTTTTGCTCCAGGACATTTTGCTTTAATCTGTCGAGTTGCTTCAATAAAATTAATTGCATATTCGTTATGCTCTTCAATACCGGTTGCAACTGCAAAAATATTAGGATCAAAAA
>CALGJW010000207.1 GCA_937930025.1 uncultured Saprospiraceae bacterium
CAAAGAAAACTGAGGCTGAACGAAACCAATATGCGCTAATCAAAATTCCATCAGATCATTTACCCAGGTTTATAGAATTACCTTCTGAGGAGGGTCAACATGACATTATTTTCTTAGATGATGTTGTTAGATATTCTGCAAGCTGGCTTTTTCCTGGTTACGACATCCTTGATTCTTTTTCAATAAAATTAACTCGAGATGCTGAGCTTTACATTGAAGATGAATTCAGTGGAAACCTAATACAAAAAATTAGGAAAAGCTTAAGCAAACGATCTGTGGGCCCGGCTTCTAGATTTGTTTATGATCGTGAAATGCCTATAGGTTTAAAGAAATTTTTGGTTAAGAACCTAGAATTAAATGATTCTGATTTACTGCCTGAGGGTCGTTATCACAACAATTCTGATTTCTTTTCTTTTCCTCAATTCGGAATGAGTCAGCATAAAAACACTGAACTTCCTCCCCTTCCCTACCGGCCATTGGAGAAGGCTAAGAATATATTTTATGCCATCAAGAAAAAGGATCATTTGCTCAACGTACCTTTTCATTCTTATGAATCTACGATTAGACTATTCGAGGAAGCTGCCAAAGATCCAAAAGTAAAACACATCAAGGTTGTACAATATCGTGTAGCTAAGAAATCGAGAATAATGGATGCCCTTATTGGAGCATTAAAATCTGGAAAGAGAGTTACCATTTTTATAGAAGTAAAAGCAAGGTTTGATGAAGCCGCTAATTTGAGATGGGGAGAAAAACTTGAAAGCGCAGGGGCAAAAATTCATTATTCCATGCCCGGAATTAAAGTTCATTGCAAGTTGGCCATTATTGATCGGACCGAAAAAGGTAAGACTAAACATTACGCTTATTTGAGTACTGGAAACTTTCATGAGGAAACTGCCAAAATATACACTGATCTTAGCCTTTTCACTGCTGATGAAAGGTTGACAAAAGAGGCAAATCTCGTTTTCAACTATCTGACAAACCTTAGAAAACCAAGGTCCAAATTCAAACACCTGTTGGTTGGGCAATTTAACTTAAGAACAGAGTTAGAGAAAATGATTGATTTAGAAATAGATCAAGCCTTAAAAGGAAACCCAGCTTCTATTATTCTGAAAATGAATAGCTTGCAAGATCCTAGAATGATAAATAAATTATACCAAGCCGCTCATTCCGGGGTAAAGATTCAAATGATTATTCGAGGTATTTGCTGTTTACTACCCGATCAAGCTGAAATTTCAGATAATATTTCGGCAATAAGCATAGTCGATCGATTCTTAGAACACAGTAGAATTTTCATTTTCCATAATAAGGGAGACGAAAAAATCTATCTATCCTCTGCCGATTGGATGACTAGAAATCTTAGTCATCGAGTAGAAACAGTTTTCCCCATTTATAATGCTTCTATTAGAAAACAGATAAAAGAATTAGTTCAAATACAGCTTGATGACAACGTTAAGGCTAGAGTTATCGATAAAAAGGGAAACAACCAATATCGTCTCAGTAGTTCAGATCTGCCCAATCGGTCTCAAATGGAGACCTATTTCTATTTCAAGCGAAAAATTTAACTGTTTTTGGAAAATAATGAAGATTATTTCCAAGAATTAAAAATTACCCCAATAAGGGTAGGCAATAGCATCTATAGACGTATGATTTGATACATAAAATTTTTATTATCAACAGCCTATACATAATCATTGGTTTACATATAATTAGAAAAAGAAAATCAGCTTGCAAATAGTATCTAAAAGTACTTGATAGATGCTCAAATGGAGAAGTCATTACTTGAAAATACGGATAAAATGTCTTAATCTTGTAGTTATAAACGCTTTTAAAAACTCTCTATACTTACCATAGCTTCCATTTCCAAATTAGCCTGATTTTAAGGGCGTAAACATTTTTTTTACACCAAAACGTACCCTCCCTACTTTGCTATGGATTTACAGTTCTTTTGGAAAATTCTTACAAGAAGAAAATGGTTGATTCTTGCTGTCATGGCAATTACAGCTATTGCTGCCTATTACTTCGTCAGTCAACTTGACCCGAAGTACAAATCAGAGGCTCAATTCAATACCGGTATCATCGATATCAAGGGATTGACACCAGATGAAGATAATGCTTACCTACAGAAATTCTCTGTTGAGATTTCTTATGGAAACTTAATCGAGTTGATGAAATCCTCTCGAAACTTAAAGCAACTTTCTTATCGGCTCCTAATTCATGATCTGGAAGGTATCGACATTCCTTTTCGTACACCTGAGCCGGAAGCATTCGAAGACTTCAATTATTCCGAAGAAGAAAAGGCAGAATTGATTAAAGCGATGAAAGAACGGTTAAATACCACTGACTTCGGCTTATCCACACCAAGACTTCATCAACTCTACACTAAGTTCTCTAAAGCCTATGGTTACGACCGTAAAGGACTTTTGGAATACAATATCACGGTCGAGAGAATGACTGAAACGGATAGAATCAAAATAGAATGTGAAACAGAGAATCCTGATTTAAGCTATTTTATCACTGATAATTTCTGCAGGGACTTCTTGACCTACTATGCAGATCTTCAATTAGAGGAAGATAGCGAAGTAGTTCAACTTTTGAGAGAACAAGTTGAGGAAAAAAAGGCAGCTCAACTTTCAAAGAAAAATGAATTAGATAGTTACCGTAGAGGAAATAATCTTGTAAATCTTGCTTCTCAACAACAAGCGACAGTAACCCAAAGAACGGAATATGAACTTCAGCGACAAACTGCTTTTGAAAAGATTGCTCCGTTAAAAGAAAGTATCGCTGATCTCGATCGTCAATTGGCTCAAATTGATCGCAACTCTTCTGGTTATGATAAGGAAAAGCAAAAAGAAAATAATGCTTTACTTAATCTGAATAAGAGACTAGCCAGCTTGAATGATGAATACGCAGCTAGTGGATATAAGGATAAAAAAATTGCGAAAACTATTTCACTTTATGAAAAGCAAGTTGATGAGACTATTCGTCGTATTGCTAAGTTAGAGCCGCTTACTGAAAAAGATGAGCTGGAGCGTACACAAAATTCTTTTGTTCTAAAGAAAAATAATCTTGAAATAGAATTAAGACAAGCCAAATCAGCTGTTAAAACTTTGGATGCTAATATTGCTTCCCTCGCGTCAAGAGCTTCTGGTTTGGTAAATTCTGAAGCCTATGTCGCTGGTCTACAAGCAGAATATGAAATTTTGTTTGACGAATACAAAACATTAAATGTAGAACTGAGCAAGAAATTTGGTGAATCTAAAAACGATGTCTATCCGGTTGCGCTAGTTGAAAGAGCTGAACTTGCGGATGAACCAGAACCTATGCACAAATCAATTCTAGCTGCTTTCTCTGGAATTTTAAGCGGAATGTTGTGTGTTGTTTTAATTTTCTTCCTGGCTTTTCTAGATCAGAGTTTAAGCAACCCAGATCAGTTTGCGAAATTCACTAATATGGAGCCTTTGGCTTTGATCAGTAAAGTGAATGATAAAAACTTGGACATTAAAAATCTTTTCGCCAGCACATCAACTGATAAAAGGCAAGAGTCCTTTAAAGAATCATTAAGAAACATACGTTATCAAATTGAATCCAGTGGCGCTCAGAAGTTTTTATTTACTTCTACCCGCCCAGGAGAAGGAAAGACTTTCTTAATCGTTCATCTTGCGCATGTGTTGACTTTGAAAAATAAAAAAGTGTTATTGATTGATGCGAATTTCAAGCACAACTCATTAACTCAGATGTCGAACCAGGATTTGCAACAAGGTCTTTTGAATAGTCGATTGATAGGAGAAAATAAATTGAGTGATGACTTTATGACTCAATCTCCGAACAACACGAAATTCAACTTGGAAGGTGTCGACATCATCGGTAATAAGGGAACTAGTCAATCTCCTTCTGAAGTATTTGCAGGTAAAGATTTTCATAACTTTATCCAGGATATCGGAAAAAATTATGATTACATCTTTATCGAATCTTCTGACATGAATACTTACTCAGATACAAAAGAATTAGTGGAGTATTCAGATAAAATTATTTCAGTTTTCTCTGCTGAGTCTGAAATAAAGCATGCTGATCGTGAAGCCATTAGTTTCCTACAAGGACTAGGCAATCGATTTATGGGATCAATCCTGAATAAGGTAGATCTTAAGAACCTAAACTAAAGCACATCGTGAAGACCGAAGAGACCCAAGGTTCCTGGTTGCGCTCAGGCGCATACAGCCTTCTTGAAAAAGGAGCAGGGCTAATCTTTGGCCTAGGTAGTCTTTTCCTACTTACTAGAATTCTGGAAGAAGTAGATTTCGGTATCTGGATTGCATTCAGCATCATTTCTGCTTTTGTAGAAGTGGGTAGAGCTGGCTTACAACAAAATGGCTTTGTTAAATATCTTAGCACTGCAAAAGATAAAAAGGAAGAGGGAGAAATAAGTACCGCTTCCTTTTTCAATGCTACTTCCGTTACTATTCTGTCAGTGGTTTTAATCTATTTGTTTGCAGAAGGATTTGAACTTATCTTTAAAAACAGTGAAGGTCTTGCATTCATTCTTAGGATTTATTGCGTTACTACAATCGTACTTATATTTTTCCAACAGTTTAATTTTACCCAGCAAGCTAAATTTAAATTCGAAGGAATTTTTTGGAGCAACGCCACCTACAAGGGATTGTTCTTTTTTTATGTGCTTTATTTCTTTCTAAGCAAAGGTACTCCTGACCTCATCCAATTAGCATGGTTTCAGGTATATGCAGCAATTGCCGCCGCGGCAGTTTCTTATTTCTTTGCAAGAAAGTATGTGCTATTTTCCAGATCAATTAATTGGACTTGGGTGAAAACTTTATTCGATTTTGGACGATTTGGCTTTGGAACAAATATGAGTACCATGCTTCATAAAAATTTGGACAAGGTTATGCTTGCCATGTTATTGGGTTCTACTTTTCTTCCGATTTACGAGTGGGCTGTTAGATTGACTTTGATTATCGAAGTGCCGACATTTTCAATTGCTTCTGTGGTTTACCCTAAAAGTAGTCAGGCCATGAAAGAAGATGGGAAAGTTGGCCTTAAGAAACTTTACGAAAAATCGGTTGGAGCTATCATGGCGATTATACTCCCTTTCGTTCTTTTTATCTTTTTATTCGCACACCCAATAATATTATTACTAGCAACTGAAAAATATATCGCAGCAGTTCCTGTATTAAGAGTCACAATGTTATTCGGATTTTTCATTCCCTATGCCATTATGTTTGGAACCGTGATCGACAGTATGGGCAAACCGAAATTGAATTTCCTTTTTACTGCGGCCGGATTTATTTTAAATCTTTTTGCCAACTACATTTGTATTACCAACTTCGGGGTTATTGGTGCAGCCTATGGAACCCTACTCTCTTGGTGCATTCTGGTAATTTCTGGTCAGATTGTACTTAACAACCTTTTAGGAATTCAATGGTGGAAACCATTCACACATATTATCCCCTTTTATAGAGATGCAATCCAAAAAATTCTAAGTTATTTGAATACGAATCTTTTAACGAAGGAGAAAAGAATTTAATAATGCTATCTGCACAACAATTAAAAGCTGGATTAGAATATGCGCAGGACAATTTCGAGAATGATTCTGCACCTCACTTGCATGTGGATAAACGAGTGATTAAAGACTTGTTGGATTTAAACGGGAAGCAGGTTTTGGACTTTGGTTGCGGCATGGGAGGAATGACTTTGTGGTACGGAAAAACTTGGGACTGCGAAGTATTAGGTTTGGATATCGATGAGAACCACATTACAGTGTCTAATATAATGAAAACTCGATTACAAATTAAGAATGTAAATTTTGAACATAGAAATATTGTTGAACAACCTTTGTCCCCTGAAAAAAAGTTTGACCAGATTTTCATGAATGACGTTGTAGAACATATAAAATTGCCATTGCTGAAAAAAGTGTTTCAAAATTTGCGAAATATTCTTGCTCCGGATGGACGTATTTTTGTTTCTTATCCTCCTTGGAAAAGTCCGCATGCTTCACATGTAAGTCATGCAGTAAAAATTCCTTGGTGCCAATATCTTCCAGAGCAAACTTTGCGAAGGATGATAGCCGCAAACGAACATCCTTTGGTTGGAACTAATGAGCCTAATTTGATGGCAGCTTATGACAGCTTGAACAAACTAGAGCATCATATTTTTCATCCAATACTTGAAAAATGTGGTTGGAAGATTGACCATAGAAAATCATATTCCTCAATAAATAAAATTCCTGGATTGTGGAATGTAAACCTCAGAATATTTCCGTTTAATTATTTGATTACTAAGGAATTTTTAATGCTGAGCGCTAAATAAATAATAAAAAAACCGAAACGAAATGGATGTAGTAATTATGACCCTTTTTAGATGGGACGCAACCTATGCCTCAATAACCCGAGCATTAGCAAAGGAATTTGTAAAAAAGAATCGTGTTTTTTACTTCAATCATCCTTTCACTTACAAGGATTTTAAAGAGAAAAAAGAATCGGACTTCAAACCAGGTCAATATGAGACGCTTAAATCTGGTGGTTATTTTCATGAAGAAAGAGAGGATGGAGTAATTGTAATTACCCCTCCCGTTAATTGGTCTATAAACTTTTTACCTAAAGGTAAAATATACGACCTCGCTTGGAAAAGAAATAATGACCGATGTGTCAAAGTGCTTGAAGACATGGTCAAGCATTACGATATTAAAGATTTCGTTTTCTTAAATTGTTATAATCCGTTTATCCTTCCCAATTTACCAAAGCAATTTGATACTCGAATTCAAATTTATCAAAGCATTGATGATATTGAAGAGTCGGAATATATGGCAAAACATGGATTACCGCTTGAGGAAAAAGCCTGTGCTCAGGCAGAATTAGTAACGGTTACCTCCACAGAATTACATAGATTAAAATCTCCCTTCAATACAAATACCCATTGGCTTCCGAACGCAGCGGAAATTGCAAATTTTCAAAGAGCATTAACTCAAAAATTTGAAAGACCTGCGGCCATCAAGGATATTGACAAACCAATAATTGGATTTATTGGCAACTTGGACGATCGCCGAATTGATTTCGCACTTATTAAAAAAATTGCTGAGAAAAATCCGGACAAACAAGTTGTTCTAGTTGGACCCGTTAATAGTCCAAAGCTTGCCGCACTAGGAATTGACAAAATGCCTAATGTTACGCTCGGAGGATCTCAGCCAATTACAGAACTTCCATCTTGGTTACAATACTTCAATTGTGCAATCATACCTTTTGAGAAAAATAGATTGACACGTTCTATATATCCCCTTAAAATAAATGAATACCTGGCCGCAGGTCAGTCAGTTTTAGCGACTAAATTTTCTAAAGATATTACCACCTTTTCTGATGTAATTTATTTGGCCGATGATCACGAGGAATTTCTTGATCTCATCCCTAAAGTTATTGCTGCTAATACTCAAAAAGATATAGACGAGCGGGTGGCTGTAGCCGCTCAGAATACTTGGGGAGCAAGAGTGGAACAACTTTGGAAGCTAATAGATGAAACTTTGGTAAGAAAAGAAAAAATCAGTCCTGTATAAGGCTGGTTAACCCATGGCAACAGTAGAAAAAACATATCATTCTATAGTAAGCTGGATTAACTCCCAGCTAATTCTGCAAAAGCTGAATAACCCGCTGGGGTTTATTCTACTGACCATTGTATCCCTTGTCATTGCTTACGCCTTTGGTACATTTTCTTTTAAATATAGAATAATGTTGGCAGGAGGCATTGTTGGAATTCCTATCGTTGTGGCATCATTATTCAATCAGCGATTCGCCATTTTCGTACTCCTTTGCATCTCTATATTGGTAGAATTTTTCAGAAAGTATGATATTCCGGCTGGAACCGCCTTGGATGGTTTGTTGGTCATCGCCTTATTCGGAAAGTGGAAATTTATTGATAGTATAACTGTAAATAACAATATTGGCGTCAAACGAATAAGAGTTTCAGCAAAAAATCCTGACAAGGATTATAGTCACCAACAACAATCAACAATAAAATATGAACTCC
>CALGJW010000208.1 GCA_937930025.1 uncultured Saprospiraceae bacterium
CTCATTGATAGCCAAGTCAGGTAAATCGCCCGCAATGTCTTCCCAACTATTTCCCTGATCCATTGACCTGAATATTCTAGGAGTAAAATCATTGTCTCGATAGCCCGAGTAAGTTACAAAAACCGAGTTCACATCCGTAGGGGAGGCCACTACATCGGTAACATATTGAACAGGCAAATCATGACTTATTTTTTCCCAATTACTTAAATCTGAACTTTTCCATACATTGCCATCTCCAGTTCCGGCATACAATAAAAACTGGGTAATCGGAGATTCATCCAAACAGGTAATATTTTGATACCGACTAGATACCGTTCCATCATTCGATAAATCATCACTGATTTTAGTGTATGCTGGAATATAACCCACACCCATGTAAAAGAAATTAGTTCCAGCAAACAGAATATTATTGTCATGCCTAGATATCATGTACGGCATGTCCCAGTTTTTTCTATCACCTCCCTCAATTCCATCATCTCCTGACTGGAAACCATACCCTCCATCTATAGTCATGTTAATATTTCCATTTTGCGTTTCTACAAAAAATCGATCAGGATCCTCAGTGTCGAATGCCATCTGAAATCCGTCTCCACCATATATTCGAGGCCAGCCGTTAATATCATCTTTATTTCCACCAGTACTTCCATTGTCTTGCGCACCCCCATAATAAAGATCCGGGGTATGAGGGTTATAGGCTACACGATAAAATTGAGTCGTAGGAATATTTTCAATATCCGTCCAATCTTCAGTATCTAAATCAGTTTTATAAACCCCTCCATCGCTGGCTAAATAAACATCACCGGATTCTTGAATAATTAAGTCATGTTTGTCAGCATGAACTTCATATGACCACCATTCTGGAGTTGCTCGATCCCATATTCCTCCAGCATCTTTAGTACGCCAAAGGTCTACCCCCAATAAAAATAAATCATTCTCATCAAGCGGATTAACTCTGATTTTTGCAAAATACCAACCAAAACCACCTAGTGCATTTGAAGAAAGGAAATTGTAATCTGGACTAGTCGGGATGGTATCCCAAGTAATCCCTTGATCGTTACTTCGGTAAATATTTTCTAACTGAAAATTCGTTCCAACATATTCAGCATAAATAACATCGGGATTGGATTTCGAAATCGCCAAACCTAACCTTGAGTGGGGAAGGTCATTTGGAAGTCCACCTTCCACCAATTGCCAATTATCCCCTCCATCATTAGAACGGTAAATTTTTGCACCAAAACCACTTACCAAAGAAACGCGATTATTTCGAATTCTATCCCAACCTGCGGCAAATAGAATATCTGGATTTTCGGGGTGCATAATCATATCACAAACACCTGTAGAATCACTCAGAAATAATATTTGCTCCCAACTTGTCCCACCATCTTTAGTTCGATATAGTCCTCTATCATTATTTTTTTCAAAGGGAATTCCCATTGTTGAAACAAACATCGTTTCATCTTCAGTAGGATGTAAAATGATTTTGGAAATGATCCGTTGTTCGGCCAAACCTAAATTTTCCCAATTCTCACCACCATCAGTACTTTTGTAAATTCCATCTCCAATTTTTGGATATCCAGAAACATTTGGATCCCCTGTTCCCACATAAATAGTCTCAGTATTGTCTGGATCAATTACGATGTCTCCAATATTTAAGAAAACCTGATCATCAAAAATAGGATTCCAATTTTGTCCGCCATCAATGGTTTTAAAAACACCGCCTCCCGCAAATCCGGCATAAATAATATCCGAGTTAGTTGGGTGGACAGCTAAGGTATTGGTACGGGCACCAATGTTTCCTGGTCCTTGGATTTCCCATTCTTCGTCAAATCCTTGAATGGTGGATCGACTTTGTCCAGCATCCCTTGCTTGTTTTAAACCATTTTCAAAAGCTTTAATGCTGAACTTCTCCATTGGAAAACTCCGCTGAAGAAAAAATTCTTCCGAAGGAACATATTTTTGATCGAGTCTATCCGCTTTAATGATCTTTTCAGATAGACTAGTTTCAGGACTTTGACAAGCAAAGAAAAAACTGGAAAAGATAATGGCTAAAAGGGGAGATATATATTTCATTGATGAGAGCTTTGCCTAAATATCATGTTTTGTAGATGGAATGAAAAATAAAGTTTTAATATTCCTTAGTGAATGTCACTTTACGACAGCAACCAATTGAAAGGGCAGCATTTTTTTACGAAAAATCATCATTTCGATTCAAGCTTTTCCCTACATTTACCTTCCTTGTAATTAGTCTAAATAAAAAGAGTATGCTAGCTATATCTGAAATGTCAAAAGGAGAGCGCGGAGTGGTTATGGAACTTCCTGTAAATCAGGACTTAAAGCGCCAATTATTGGTTCATGGCATTCATATCGGTGGACAAATTACTTTAATTCAGACCTATGGCTTACAAGAATTAGCGCTAATTGGCCATAATGGAAGGAAAATCGCCTTAAGACATCTTGATTGTCAACAAATAAAAGTAGTAAAGGTCGATGCCTAACAATATTTTATTAGTTGGCAATCCGAATACAGGTAAATCAACCTTGTTTAATCAGCTTACTGGCTTAAGACAGAAGACTGCAAATTTTGAAGGCGTAACTGTAGAGAAAAAAAAAGGAAAATTTGGCAATCATAATATCATTGATCTTCCTGGGTTAAAGTCCCTTTGGTCCGTAACGCTAGATGAAGAAGTATCGGCCAGAGAAATAATACATAATAAAAAGCCCGATCAATCTCCAGTCCTTTTTATTGCTTCGGGATTAAACCTCGAAGAAAACCTCTTACTTTTTTCACAGATTGCAGACCTTCAAGTACCAATGGCTTTGGTCCTCAACTATAAAGATGAGGTCACTAAGAATAAAATTCAAATCAATCTAACTGATTTAAAGTCGAAATTAGGTTGTCCTGTTTTTTTAGTCAATTCGAGATCTGGAGAAGGAGTGGATTTAGTGAGGGCATTAATCAAGTCAGATGGATTTAAAATTCCATCTGCATTTGCTCGAAGTTATTATGATAAAGTTTCCGACAAAGGGTTTGAAAATAACTATCGACCGAAGTTAATGCAATGGGTAGATTCCGATAATAGTGTCATAAAAGGAGATGCGATACAAGACCTCGAAAAACGGCATTTGATCATTCATAATATTCTTCAAGATACAGTACGTCAGCCAAAAGAATTGCAGCAAGTAAGTCGAGGAGAAAAACTAGATAAAGTCTTTCTTCATCCGCTATGGGGAACCCTAATATTCCTAGTAATTCTATTTTTGGTTTTCCAAGCCATTTTTACTTTTGCGACCTATCCGATGGATTGGATCGATGGATTTTTCGGAAATCTGGCTAATTGGGCAGTTTCAACCATACAACCTACATGGCTAGGTGATCTGATAGGGAATGGAATTATTAAGGGTCTTGGTGGCATTCTTATTTTTATTCCTCAAATAGCCATTCTGTTTTTCCTATTTGGAATTTTAGAAAGTACAGGATACATGTCTCGGATTTCCTTTTTGTCTGATAACTTATTGAAAAGATTTGGATTGTCTGGTTCTGCTGTAGTGCCTTTAGTCTCGGGATTGGCTTGTTCCATACCTGCAATCATGTCAGCTAGAGCAATCAATAATGAGCAAGAAAGGTTAGCGATTATATTGGCTACTCCTTTCATGACTTGCAGCGCTAGACTTCCGGTATATGCCATATTGATTGCACTGATTTTTCCAGAAGATACTTTCTTAGGGATTTTCAACATCAAAGGTTTAGCACTATTCGGAATGTATATGCTCGGTACCTTAATGAGTTTATTAGCCGCCTGGATAGTCATTAAGTTTAAGTCCTCCGATAAAAAAAGTATGTGGATTTTGGAGCTTCCGTTGTATCGACGACCGCATTGGAAAAGAGTATTTCAGGATATGTACTTGAAGACAAAAAGTTTTGTCGTGGATGCCGGTAAAGTGATTCTACTTTTTTCAATCATACTTTGGTTCTTATCTTCCTTTAGTCCACACTCGGAATCTTATCTTCAGGAAAAAATTACTGAAAATATTACAAACAAAATCCCCGAAGAAAGTGCTGCAGAAATAGAATCTTCCACCAATCTACAATATTCCTACTCGGGCTATATTGGCAAATTTATTGAACCCGCCATTGCTCCGCTTGGCTACGATTGGAAAATTGGAATTGCCTTGTTTTCTTCCTTTGCAGCTCGAGAAATTTTCGTAGGTACGCTGTCAACATTATACTCTGTTGGGTCAGAAGAAGAAAGCACAATAATCGGAAGACTCAAAGCGGAGCGAATTCCTGGTACTACCTCGCCGCGATTTACGATTGCCACCTGTATTTCCCTACTCTTATTTTATGCCTTTGCGCTTCAGTGTATGTCTACAGTAGCTATTGTCCGAAGAGAAACCGGTTCTTGGAAATGGCCTGCGATTCAATTTACTGCTATGCTTATCATAGCTTATCTCGCTGCTTTAGCTGCTTTTCAACTACTGAATTAGTCGTATCTTTCCCCCTATGAAAATAGGTATCCCATTTTTTTTACTCCTCCTAATTAGTCAACTTGGAATGGCACAAGCGCCTTCTGCTGATCAAATTATTAGCGCCAGTCAGAAGTATCATGATCCTAAAGGTTCACTTACTAAAACTACAGTCATCTTAACGCTCAATGAACCAAGGCCCGGTGGTGCGGATAGAATTTCAGTAGTGACTTTCAACAACAAGCATGAATTTTTCTCTTTGGAAAGATCGGTGGAAGAAGGCAATATATATATGGAGCAGGATAAAGAAAAATATTCCTTTTCCTTTAATGGTTCCACTGAATTTTCGACTGAAATAGCAGAAAAATATAAGCTAAATAAGGAGCGACTTACATTAATGAAAAACTACTATCTATATCTATGGATGCTCCCAATAAAGTTAAATGATCCTGGAACCATAGTTCATCCAACAGCTAGCTTAAAAGATTTTTTCGGAAAAAACGGATACGAAATTAAGGTTACTTATAGCCCAAAAGTCGGAAAGGATATTTGGTATTTTTATTTTGATCTAGAAGACTTTGAATTGATTGGGTATCGCTTCTATCATGATGAAAGTAAAAATGACGGAGAGTATATTCTTTTGGATCAAGAAGTCCAAGGAAACAAATTGAGATTGCCAGCAATCCGAAAATGGTATAAGCATGTGGACGATGAATATCTAGGAGAAGATCAGTTGAAAAGTATAGAGATTAAATCAAACAAATAACTCTAGGACACTTCCGGGAATTGTCTCTTGAATTGAAAATGAAAAAAATTGATTTTAGACGAAGCCCAACGAAGGAGCATAGTTACCTGCCGGCAAAGGCAGGTTTAAAAAAAAATTTAATTTTTAGTTCAAACAATAATATAATTGCCGGAGGTGCCCTTTGCGAAGATTGATTACATTTGTCAACAAATTAATAGAATCAAACTATGTCAGATAAGAAAGTAATTTTTGCCATGGAAGGGGTTTCCAAAATTTACCCTCCAAGTAAGCAAGTCCTCAAAAACATTTGGCTCTCCTTTTACTATGGTGCAAAGATCGGAGTCCTAGGTTTGAATGGATCAGGGAAGTCTTCCTTACTAAAAATAATTGCAGGCCTAGATGAAAATTACCAAGGAAAGGTAACATTTGATAAGGAATACAAAATTGGCTACTTGGCGCAAGAACCTGTATTGGACGAAAATAAAACGGTCAAGGAAATAGTGCAGGAAGGAGTTCAGCATATAGTGGATGTGGTAAATAAATATGAAGCCGTTTCAGCGAAGCTTGCTGAACCCATGTCCGACGAAGAGATGATGAAGGTAATAGAGGAGCAAGGAGAATGGTTGGAAAAAATGGATCATCATAACGCATGGGAATTAGATCATACCTTAGAACTAGCCATGGATTCTTTGCGCTGTCCGCCAGATGATGCCAAGGTTTCAGTACTCTCCGGTGGAGAGCGCAGAAGGGTAGCACTTTGCAGATTACTCTTAAGCAAACCAGATATTCTCCTGCTCGATGAACCTACCAATCACTTGGATGCTGAGTCGGTACATTGGTTAGAACAATTTTTAAAATCTTTTCC
>CALGJW010000209.1 GCA_937930025.1 uncultured Saprospiraceae bacterium
GCGATTGATTTTGTCAGAAAACCTCGAAGCCACAAAGCAACTGCGACTAGAAGCGCAGCAATGATTACAAACTTAAAGTACTTCCAGGCATTGGCTTTCTTAATTTCCTCCTGTGATATCTGTTTATCCATAGTTATTGGCTTTCAGTGTTATTATATCTTATTCTAACTATGTGCCAAGTATTACTATCCTATCTATCAACCTATTATGAATTTTAAAAAATTTAATAGTGTGCGATATCGGACAGCTGTGTGCGGAAATAATGTAGAGAAGGCTTAGAGCTTTGAAGGAGTTATCGCTCTGATAAAAACAACTATCACAATTAAATAACCGAAAAGACAACTCATTCAATAGTTACTTTTGTAAAACATTTAACCTTTACTCTATTCGATAGGTAACTTGTCTTTTCCAAAATATATTTTCCTATTTTTAATCTCAACAAATTTTGCAGAAATGGATACGCATACCTTCCATCAATCCAGAAAAAGATTTGAGCCGCTAGAAAAAAAATGCTCCTTTTGCAAGACTGGGTCCAATAAGTCAAAAATGGAGGATAATTGTTTTTACTCTGTATACAATGTTGGCGATCGGCTCAATCTAATTGTTTTCAGAAATGTAAAATTTAAAGAAATTAAAATTGGAATTCCCAGATGTGAAAGCTGAAGAAAAGTACATTCCACGGCCAAAATTGCAAACTACATTACGCTATTTATTGGGATTCCACTATTTTTCATTATACCTATTTATTTCAGTGTGAAATACGACCTTGGAACTATATTCATGATTATATTGATGGCCGCCACCTTTGGCTTAATTTATTTGGCAATGGTACTAGTTGAAAAAGCGATCTTCAGTTCCTATAAAGTTAAAAGTGAAAAAGAGGGTGCGCTGCTTCAGCCTTTGGTGAAAGAATTTCTAAGGAGTGGGTGGTCCATTGAGCGACCAAGGGCTTAAGCGAGTAGAAAGGTTGATGCAACATTTGAGCTCCAATCCTCCTTTGATATATCACACTAAATAAAATTTTACAATTATGAAGAAGAAAAGAAATCCAAATATTGTAGGTCAAGAAATGGAAACGGACAAAATATGAAATCCTCAATATTGAATTTAATTCTGACTATTTGCATTCTTTTATTGGCAACTACAATTGTTCAATCACAAAACAATACACTCCTTACCGATGCATTGGAAATTGAGGCCGCTATAGCAAATGAAAAAACCCAATCCTTTGCTAAAGAGTCAAGAAATGATTCTTTCCCTAAGCCAGGGCTTACTAAATGGGTTTGGGATACCATCTTAGTCAAACCCGCATACATCCAACAAACTGAATTAGTCCCGCCGGTGTATGATTCCATTAGCGAACAAATCATGGTAAAACCCAGTATTCACAATGTAACTATTCGACCAGCAACCTTTGACACTGTTACTGAACAAGTACTTGTAAAACCAGCATCCGGAATATGGGTAAACAAAAATAATACTACCTTAAGTCAAGGTGAAATTCCAGATAGCAGCGATTTAGTTTGGAAAATAATTCCAGCGGAATATAAGTCAGTCAAAAAAAGAGTATTGAAAACTCCGACTAGCGGACCTGCTCCCATTCCTCCTGTGTACGAAACGGTTTTTAAGAAAATTATTAAAACTCCAGCCATTTATGTTGAGAAAGAAATTCCAGCAGAATACATAATCATTCAACGACGGATTGATATATCATCGGCGTATAAAGGTATGCAAGCTCAAGCGTTGATCAGCCAAATGAATTCTAAAGTTATCAATACTCGAATCCTGATTGATAGTATTCCCAAAACAAATGAAACAAACTCGGAATCTAAAAATTGGATTTGTATGAACTATTCGACAAGCAATAATATAGAAAACTTAATCAAGACTTGTTATGACTGCCCAAACCCAAAGGAAGATTGCAGAATTTGGATTCAAGAAATTTTAGTTCAAGGGGAATACGAACAAGTCACCGAATTAATTCAAACGAAAGGCACCCGTCATTACATTGGAGAAAAGCCTAATAATTCAAAAGAGAACTTAATAAATGCTCCGATAAAACAGGATACCGTCACCAAGAATGTTTTAAGAAAACCACCGGTTTACAAATGGGTTCAAAGAGAAATTTGCAAAGAGGAAACTTTGGATTGTTTATTGAAAAACAAAAGTTCTTCTTACAAGCCAAAGAACATAATGGCTTGGATAAATATGCCTACAAAATTTCAAAAAGAAAAGACTCTAGGTGAACCCAGCAAACTGCATCCCAGCAATCATCATAGAAATAATTCTTTTCCATTTATAGAAATATCTCCGAACATTCAAGACAGTATTTACAAGGAGACACAACCGGCAACCATTCTATGTGAAATACAAATTCCGATTGAAGAAGTAGCGCCTATTTACGCAGGTCTACAACAAATCGTCTTAGGAATTAAAGAGCCTAAAGGATTTACAAAATTTCTTTCTTCCAATTCAGAAAAATCTACTCTTCTAACTTGGGAAGCTACTTCGGATAAAACGCGAGACGGGAAATGGGTTATTAAGTATATGGAAGGTCCATGCAATTTGCTGAACCGGTAGTCCTATAGATTAAATAAAAAAGGAATTATTTTCACAAGCACTTCTCCAACAACCATTTTTTCTCAGACAGAATTTCCTCCGCTAATATCTGCACTCGAATATTTTTCTTTGCCAACTTATCATAGGAAGGAATGGACAATAATTTACGTACATACTTCACTGTCGTCAGAAAATTAACACGATGATATTCGCTAACCTCCTTTCGTCGTATGTATTGCTCAAAAGTATCCAACTGAGATGATAGCAAATCTAAAGCTTCAATTTCGTAAAATATTTTCACCTTCAACATTCTGGAAATTAGATTATTGATCAAATCTTTATAGGTCGCCTCCTGTAGGAAATTTAGAGCAAGGTCGTATTTCCCTTGAGCGAATGCTAATCGCGCTTTATTAAAACTTAGGGTTTGCAACTTGTGTTTTTCCTCCAATTGATTGGCTTGACCTTCTATAAAATTAGAAGTCCAGTCGAATTCCTCCAAAAGCAACGCTAAGGCAATTATATTATTAAAAGTAAAACGAGGGATTATATTATTTTCGAGCAGAATGCCATTCGCCAACCCTTCTTTGTATAACTCCCATCCATCTAAAGTGAAATGCTTATCTCCTTGATTTGACATTCGAATACAAAGATTAATTGCCAATCGATACGGTGCCTCCAAGTCCTCCTTTGTAAACAACGCTCTATGTTTTGAAAGAATGGATTTAAAGGAACGGAAATAGGAAATCTCTCCAGGCTCAGTTAAAAATCGGAAGCAGAAATAATAAATGGCGATAGCCGGATTTTCCAAATATTTACTTTGCTCCAGATCCTTTAAAAAGAAGGTCAATAGTCCAGTATCATAATTTGTTTTAAAAACCAGTTGATGAGAAAGTTGGGCACAGGTATTTCTCAATTTTTGAATTAAATAAAGCGTATCACTAGTATCTGATATTTCTTGTAGAAACAAATGTTCCGTTCGTTTTGTAGCAGATTGGTATTTCATTCGATCCGTTTCAAAGTCCAACCGCAATTGATAATAATCGGCGTTTCGTTTTGGATGTTTTTCCATCAAATGATCAATCCGCTTTACATTGCTCAAATAGCATTTCTGCAGTTTCCTCCTTCTATAGATTTCCGATATCATAAGGTGCATTTTTATTTTATCCGTTCTTAGATATTGTATGCACCAATATTCTTCTACAAACTGTTTCAAGTCACTCATCGTTCCGCGTAACTTCACTTGTCGATTAGGAGCCTCTGGAAAAA
This sequence comes from uncultured Saprospiraceae bacterium, assembly GCA_937930025.1. Taxonomy (GTDB): domain Bacteria; phylum Bacteroidota; class Bacteroidia; order Chitinophagales; family Saprospiraceae; genus JABDJM01. Next base: position 3,826 of record CALGJW010000209.1, read on the forward strand.
TGAGCACGGCTATTTCTTTAAGCGGTGGAATTTTTTTGCCCTTTTTTACCAAATTCATCAGCAATTCAAAGAGCTGCTGTACATCTTCTCTTAGTGTAAAAAAGGGTGATTTAAGCATTTTGCGTAGCTGCCGCCCCTCTTTTTCAGTGATAGATTGGATTATTTCCAATATTTTATAGCTGGGTTCATTCATTAGGGATATATTGAATCTATTAAAAAAACCATCAAACAACTGATTATTAGTTTATTATGACCAAATATAAGAACTTTTGAATCTACAAATCGAGATTTTTTTCATTGCAATCAGCCTTTGGTTGAAATATCTTTGAAAAAAGAAAACTCAATACCATGAACAGTCTAAAATTATTTTCGCAATCCTTTACCAGAACTATATTTATTATTTGTTCAATAATATTTTTCTGTGGGCAAGAAATTGTTGCCCAAGGTTGGGAAACATTTATTGGTGATATCAACGACAACCAGAATCAAAAAACTAGTTGGCAATCTTATGCCATTGGCGACGGCAACTATTTGGTCTATCATAGTCAATACAATTTTGGAACGGCGTCTATCCCAAGTTTAAACATTGTAAAGATCAATCCTTATGGAGAAAAAGTTTGGGTAAAGCAAGTTTCAGGAGGGGGAATAGCAGGTAATGGATTTACATACAATCCATTCTTTCCATGTGGAGAAGATGCATTCATAACAGGTTTTGGCAGAACAGAAACAATTGGTAGTGATTATACAAATGAATATATCATCAAATTTGATTCTGATGGCAACACAATCTGGGAACATCAGGTTTTTTCCTCAGAAAATGATCGACCTACCTACCTAAATTCGATGATCAACTCACCGGATGGCGGAATTTATTTTTGTGCAAGTATAGGAGGTGCCACTACAGGGACAAAATACTATTTTGGCAAATTAAGCTGTGCAGGCGAATTAGAATTCTTTAATGAATTGGCATTTCCAGTTCGTCACACCTTGAGGGATATGCATTACATTGGTGACGACCTTTTCGTTTTTGGAGCTCAGATCTACCCGATTTCTACTGGTAAATTTGCCTATTCTAAATTAGACAGTCAACTTGGACTTACTGATACAAAGATCTTCTCTGATATATCAAATTCAATAGTCCCAATTGTGACTCCGGCAAATGAAATAATATTTTCTAATGTAGACAATGAAAAAATAAAC
>CALGJW010000210.1 GCA_937930025.1 uncultured Saprospiraceae bacterium
TAAAATTGTTGAGCCTCTTCAAGGTATGCTTGATAGGCAGTAATTTGCTCGTTGAGTAAGCTTAATTGCACTTGCTATTGAATGATATGGTTGAAAAATTAATAATCGATCATATGATGACCGAGCTTTATGGCGTTTAAAATGATAAGCGCTTCGCAAAAGTAGTTTTCCCTTTGGAATGTTTGGGCACTTTTTTAATAATAATCGCTATTCGACCCAACCCATTGGAGCAAATTGATGGTCTATCTTGGTGTGTAGGGTAGTATTACGCCCAATTCACTTTCTGTTAATTCAAATCATTGCTTTTGTAGAACGGCTACTTTTTAGTATTTTTCCATAATAAAATATAGAAGCCGAATTCTATTTATGCTTGAGCTTCAGCAAGATACAGAAAGAAGGATTGTAGAAGGTTGTGTAGAAAATGACCGTCTAGCACAAGAGCAACTTTTCAAATTACATTTTGGGACTATGATGGGTATGTGTTTACGCTATACCCAAGACAAAGAAGAAGCCAGATCAATTGTAAATCAAGGTTTCCTTAAAGTCTTTCAAAAGATTCACACTTTTCGATTTGAAGGATCTTTACAAGGATGGATTAGGAAATTAGTATTTAACGCACTTTCTGACTATTTCAAAAAGAAAGCGAAATTGGTCAATCTTGTCCCAATTGAAGAGCATCAAGAAATTTCTCAAAGGGCAAAGGTCTTGGACGATTTCTATGTTAGTGATTTGCTCGTTTTAGTAGATAGATTGCCACCAGCCACTAAAGAGGTTTTTCGGTTGTATGCGTTAGAAGGATTTTCTCATCCTGAAATCGCGGACCAAGTGAAAATTTCGGTGGGAACTTCAAAATGGCATCTAGCTAATGCGAGAAAATTATTGAAAAATATTATTTCAACAAACAAAAGCCAATTGGATTTATATGCCGGTTGATAATAATCAAAATATCGAAGCAGAATACTTAAACGATTCTTGGGCAATGATGCACGAGCTATTGGATAAGGAGTTGCCATTGGCGGACAATAAACCTAAGCCTCCAAGTAAAAATTGGTTAACCGCAATTCTAGTATTGCTTTTTGCTTGGACTACTTATTTATATTGGCCACAAGATTTTTTCGCTGATAAACAGATTCCAAAACAAGAACAAGAACAACAGCAGGATGAGACCTATCGACCAATTGCCTCTGTGGATCAAGTTAATTCCTTTGAAATTAGTACAAAAGACCCTGCTAGGCAATTAGGGGAAGATAGAGTTACAACTCAAGTTACGGGAAGCGATTTAACAAAACCAAGCAATCAAGAATTAATTTATCAAAAAAAGGAAGCTCTAGATCAAGTAGTTTCAAGGACGTTGATTATACCAAGTATCGCGGAAAATACCTTGGCTTTAAACAATGAAGTTGAAGGTGAAGTTGAGAAATTTTCCCAAAATTTAATTGAATATAACTCACTTGAAGTACCTACTTCCCTTGACGCAAGGAATGATGTTCTCAAATCTAAAACAATCAGTCATACTGATTTTGGAGTAACGGATCCAAATGCTAATAAAAAGTATTGGAGCGCTTCTTTAAAATTTGAAGGAATACTCGATCGAAGTTTACCTTCCGGAAATTTCTTTGGCTTTCAATTAACACGTCAATTGAGCAATCAATTTGCACTACAGGTTGGATTGGGATTGAGTCGGTATAAAAAGTTGAATCCGGCAGAAAATTCCTTTGATACGTTTAGCGATGTTTTAGGCATGGAAATCAGTTCAAATGAAGATGATCAATCTGCCCTGAATGCTGGCTTGCCGATAAAATACGATGATAGAGATGACAAGGTATCAGTAATTGGAATTAACAAAGTAAACTATCTTACCATTCCTTTAGAATTGACATTTGCTTTAAACAGAAAAATGGGAGTAGTTGTTGGCGCTGGGATTTCTTATTTAATATCGGCAGAATTTTCGGACAGAACGAACGACTATAGTTGGACAAGCCACGATAATGGCAAATCTGTAAACAATGAGGAGCTACTTGGCACCGCCTTGAATCGGTTAGATATTGCTCCGTCAATTGGTTTACTTTTTAGACCAATTGATCGACTAGCTTTCGACCTGAAATTTCGAAATGGGTTGATTGACATTTCAAGGGATAAATTCTTAGGATTTCAAGAATTTCATTCCAACAAATATCTTCACTTAGGAGTCACTTACGATATTATCAAATTTTAGACTACGCCAAAAAATCTGGATGGGTAAAGCTAGGATTTGGGTACTTGTAAAACCCTTCCCCAGACTGTATCCCTAATTTTTTCGCTTCAATATATTTCGTCAAAAGTTCTGCAAACCTGACACTTCGTTTGTCTTTTCTTCCACTGGTAACATGCCAGGCGGTTTTCAAACCTATTTGATCTATCATTCCAAAGGGTCCAATTTCGGTTCCCATATTCCCCATCCAAGAGCGATCCACATCTTCAGGGCTAGCTAATCCGCGACAAACCAAATCTCCTGCTGTTCCTAAAAGGGCCATAAGCATGGCATTGAAAATATAGCCAGGAGTTTCCTTTGTCACGTGAACCGGAATCTGGTTAATATCTTTACCAAAGTCTTCTAGTAATTCAGGAACCCAAGAAGCAGTTTCCGGATGAGGCATTATATCTACTACTTTTGCCGAAAAAACGTCATGGAAATGAAAAGCGCAAAATAATGCAGGTCTACCTGTTGCCTCTTTAATTTGAGAAGGAACAAGGTAAGAGGTATTGGTGGTCAACAGCGTATGGCTCTCCCAAAGGGGAGCAAATTCCTGATAAACTTCGAGTTTTGTTTCTAGATGCTCTGTAACTGATTCGTTGATAAGGTCGGCATCTTTGGCCAGTTCTTTTCGATCTGTGGTAAAGGATATCCGCGCCTTGATTTTATCTATTTCTTCCGAAGGTAGCAGTCCTTTTTTTACCTGTCTGCGAAGAATCATATCCTGTATTTTTGAGGCTATGGGAAATTGCGCAGCATTTAGGTCATAAACACTCACTTGGTATCCATCCATGGCACATCGTAAACCAACACGCAGGCCAAGGGTACCAGCACCGAGAATCCCCACCTTTTTAATGTCATTCAATTTCATGACACCAAGGTAAAATATTTGTCAGTAAAGCAAGAAATGAACTATAAGTGAAGTCGACTTTTTCGATCAAGCAGCTGCTCTTTTGTTTCCTCTCGATCAGGATCTGGAACACAACAATCAACTGGGCAAACAGCTGCACATTGCGGTTCTTCATGGAACCCTACACATTCAGTACATTTATCTGGAACGATATAATAAAATTCGTCAGAAACCGGGGCATTTGGATCGCTGACTGAAACTTCTTTGCCATCCTCTAAGGTATACTTGCCGATTAGGCTTGTTCCATCTGAGATAGCCCATTCAACTCCGCCCTCATATATTGCATTATTTGGGCATTCGGGCTCACAAGCTCCGCAATTGATACACTCGTCTGTAATAATAATCGCCATCCAAAATTTATTTCTTATTTAACATGTAACGAACCTAAAGGTTCTAACGTAAAAAATACAAAAATAGCCTAAACTCCTTGATTAAACAATGGGGAGAAGACCTAACTTTAAATAGGCTACAAGTTTTGAGCCGTAATCTAATCTTATGAATGTCACTATTTGGGTGAAGTTCCTTTCAATATTTCTAATGTTGACAGGTATATTTTCTATTTTCTCAGGGGTGCTTGCGATTGAAAATTATCCATTTTTCAATCAATTATTACACATTAATTGCGAATTAGGCTTTTGTGGCCTTTTTCTGGTCATTTTAGGATTTGCTATCTCTGAATGGTCCAAAAACCGATTTTTGTCCCTTAAATAAGATATTATTCCTAATTATTTGGTTACAAAATTAATCTTCCAGGGCTTTCGGTGTAATTTTTACTAGGGCATAACTGCAAATGATGCCTATTCCTATAACGATTATCCCTCGTAAAGTAAAGCCGTATATAAGGCTTCCTATGCCGAATAATAAGCTATAGACAAGTAAACATCCAATCAACATTGCCACTATTTGAATTGGAATATTTCCTTTTACAATTTCATCCTCCGTAATAGTTCCGTCGGCTTTTGCCTTTTCTAATACCGGTCTCCATCCCCTTGAAGCGGGCGTTACTTTTTTGTAAAAAGAAAGTAAGGTTTCTTGACGCTCCGGACTAGTGATTAGTGTTGTGAAAATCCAACTAAATGTAGTAAGACCCACACCAAGTAAAATTTTTGCTGTACCTGAAAGATCGATTCCGAAGTAAGGGAAGATTTTCGTTAATGTCAATGCAATTGTAAAAGACATGAACATTGCTACTATTTCTGAGTATGCATTGATTCTCCACCAGAACCATCTGAGGATATAAAGTAATCCTGTTCCTGCTCCAACCAAGATTATTAAATCAAATGCCTCTTTAGCTGAAGTTAAAAACAATGCGGCTATGGCAGAAAAGAACATTAATAATACTGTTGACAATCTTCCAATCCAAACCAATTGTTTTTCAGTAGCATCTTGGTTCACAAATCGCTTGTAAAAATCATGCGTTATGTAGGATGCGCCCCAATTCAAATGAGTAGAAATAGTTGACATAAATGCTGCTGCAAGCGATGCAATCACCAACCCTAATAATCCGGAAGGCAAAAAAGTAAGCATTGCGGAATAACCTAAATCTTCACCTAATAAGTTTTTATCTATATTTGGAAAAGAGGCTTGGATATCGGCAATTGTTGGAAATAAGATTAAGGAAGCCAAGGCAATTATTATCCACGGCCAAGGCCTCAACGCATAGTGCGTAACGTTAAACAAAAGAGTTGCAATTAACGCATTCTTTTCATCCTTTGCTGCTAACATTCTTTGGGCTACATAACCACCTCCACCTGGCTCAGCACCGGGGTAATAGCTAGACCACCACTGCACTGCTAACGGAATGATTAATAAGGTTAAAAAGGTTTCTGAATCAGAAAAATTTGGAATCATATCCAGCTTAGGAGCGACATTTGGATGGGCCAATAAATTTTCTAATCCACCAACTTCAGGAAGCCCTAAAATAAAGTAGGCTGCCCATACTGTTCCAATCATTGCCATGAAGAATTGAAAGAAATCAGTAAAAAGTATTCCTTTCAAGCCACCAATGGTACTATATATTACAATAACTATCGAAGACCAAAGTAAAATTTGTACACCGGATACGCCAAGTAGAATAGTTCCGATTTTCATGGCAGCTAAACATACAGTGGCCATCACAAGCACGTTAAAGATAATTCCCAAATATAGTGCTCGGAACCACCTTAGAAATTTAGCACTTTTACCAGAATATCTTAATTCATAAAATTCTAAATCGGTCATAACGCCAGATCGTTTCCATAATTTTGCAAAAACAAAAACAGTCAACATCCACGTGACTAAGA
>CALGJW010000211.1 GCA_937930025.1 uncultured Saprospiraceae bacterium
TAAAAGCCCATGAAGTTCATCAATGCGCAAATTGTTACTCATATATGTAAAGATAATCGGTTTTTTTCCGATTATGCAAGCAATTTGGGGAATTATTTTTGAATAAATAAAATGTGGAATGAAGTGGCAATTCTTAGAAACGGCATCGATTTACCAACGAAATAGGGGTCAAGGCCGCGGAACGTTATTAGCATTCTTAATTAAGTAAAGGGTCAGCTTGCCGAAACGTGCACCTAGATTCTAAATAATATAGGGATAATCGCTAGTCCGGTTTTTTTAATACTAAAATAGCATTGCTGCAGAAGAGGGGGGCGTTTAGTTTTAGGAGGAAATTGTTGTAGGATTTTTCGATGGGCCAGAGGGAAGGGTTTAGTCGTCAAAGAAATCTTCTCGGCCCCAGAAGAGTGAGCCGTACTGAAATCGGCAAGTTATATGAAAGAAAGCGGGTGGCTCAGCATTTCAATTAATCTTTGGGAAGAAGCATCTTATTCAGCCCCAATCATTACTTACTTAGAAATCGAATCTAAACATTTTCTGTTGCGCTCAACTTTAATTTCTCACTTAGGTTCCTATTCCGCATCACAATTCCAATCGTAGGATTTAAAGTTTTTGGCAGCCATCTAAAAGGAATTCCCTTGGCTTCAATAATTTCAAAATGTTCTCCTATTATTTTGAGAAACTCCAAATAGGAAAACCCTTTGTGACCAGTTTGAATTCTCTGAACTTTATCAGCTCTTCCGAGAAAGGCCCAGAATACCTCCCTCCAATGATATTTATCCCTCTGCTTTCTCATCAAACCTTTAGTCCAAAACTTGATTAAAAATAATGGGCCTATCTCATTTGGAATGGTTACTAAACAATACCCTGAAAGCAATCTTTCCAATTCCATTAAGTACCCCGATAAATCTTTATCAGGAATATGTTCTAGCGTTTCTTGAGCGATAATTAAATCAAATTTACCGGAGACCTTTTGAAGATCCTTAACAAAAGAGCTTTCGACTAACTTGACATGCGGTTTATCCTTCCAGATTTTTTTCCCAAAATCAAGTCCTCCTTCCCAGTTCGCATCATGACCTTCATAATATTTAATGTCACTAGGTAAGTAATTCAAGGTTTTAGCATCAAAGCATCCAAATTCAAAAACACGATCTGCATTGATTTTATATCGGTCAATAGTTTGAGCTAACCAGATAAATCTAGATAGATGATACTTCTTTCTTATTCCAGAATTAAATAGGCGTTCATTATATCCTTTTCCGATATCCATTACTTCATTGATGAATTTGAAACTTAATCAATATTAATCTTTGAGAAAATCTTCTCTTCCCCAAAAGAGGGATCCCAAAAAGGCTAACCAAACTGTGCCCCGTTGAGTTTCTATCATGCACTCCGTGAGTGTCCCAAGGGCAAAGATTAGATAGAACGATATGACTAGAATATTTTGAGCGCTTAACGCTCTTAAGGAAGGAAGGAAAAGTAATAGCAAATATATTAACAAGCCAACAATTCCTAAAGTGGCAAACGATTGTAGATATTGATTATGTGCATTTAGTTGATATTTTGCAGCGTAATCAAATTTTTTCGCTAAAAAAATCTTAGTCAATTCCGATTTAATATCACCTGTACCGACACCAGAAAAAACATTTTTTTTCCCAAGATCAAAGCTTCCCTCCCAAAGTTGAAATCTGATATTCTTCGGACTTTGCAAATTTGAAGTTGCCTTTTCCATCCGATCAGAGGTTACGGAAAATGACTTTGACCCAATGTATGTACCTCCAAACAAAGCGAAGATTAAAAGTGCTAATAATAAGAATTGCTTTCTTATAACTAATTGCGCTACAAGCACTAAACTTATAATAGCCAAAAAAGCAAGGATCTGCATTCGACTGGCATAAAGAATAACCATCAACCATAAAAACAAGGCCGCCGAAATATTCCAAAATAGATTGCTTGTAAACCTCACTTTATTATTAAAAAACAATTGTAACAAATACACAAATCCAAATATGCTGTAACTGGAAATAAATGCAGGATGATTTTTGAAATTTATAGTTAGCTGAGAATAGAAAAATACATGGGCAGATTCCTCTAAAAAAAAATATCTATAAGCAGCATAGCCTAGATAGACAAGATTAGTGAATAGAACACCAAAGAGAAAAACTCGCAAAATCATTTTCACCTCCTCTTTCTTCCAATCCATAGTCGCAAAAACAATAGGCAACAATAGAAAAGCAGATTTTGATTGTAAATCTTCAATACCCGCCTCTAAATTACTAGTCCAAAATAGACCAACAAGATGCCATCCAAAATAAAGCAAAAAAGGCCAATGCAGTTTTCGGAGAAATCCGTCTACAGGAAAATTACATCTCTTAACAAACCAAAAAATAACCAAAACTACTAAACACCATGTTCCTGCCCATGCGTAAAACGGAAATACGAAACTAAACAAACAAAGCAAGATCAAAAGGACCTTGCTTTGTTTGTTTTCTTCTCTGGAATGTAATTCTAACAATAAAATATTTACTTTATGACTAATTTAACTTTCGATATTTAAATTAAAATGGGCGCTTGGGTAATGTGGGAAACCAAGAGTATACAATATTGCTTTCAGGGAAAAGGACAACCCAAGCCGTAATGATTATAATTTTTAGATCAGTAAAGAACGATTGGTTCTTTTGATACCATTGTTCTGTCTTTCCTTTAAAAGGATATATTTTGTTTTTATAAAAATCCCAAGTATCTCCGCCTGCATCTCGGACTTCAGTAATCAATGTCTCTTCGTCTCTAAAAATAATAGAACCGATTCCTGTCAATCCTGGAGGAACGTTAAAGATCACTTCTTGAACATCTGGTGGATAAGCATCAAAACTTTTTTGCATAACTGGACGAGGGCCAACTACAGACATATCCCCACGTAGAATATTAATAAGTTGAGGTAACTCGTTAATTTTTGAAGTTCTTAAAAAACCACCCATTGGAGTAATCCGTGGGTCTCTTTTTGTAGTAATTAAACCTCCAGTCATATTTACAGAATCTTTCAACATAGTAGCAAACTTCCAAATATTGAAAAGCTTATTGTTCTGTCCTACTCGTTCCTGAAAATACCAGATATATCCTTCCCCGGTCAGTTTAAGGCCTATGACTATTGGAATTAGTAAAGGTGATAAAATGACTAGAGCAATAAGGGCAGATATAAAATCAAAAAATCTCTTGATGATTTGATACATAGTTACATTTTCTGATCCAGGCTCTTTCCTGTTTCAATGTGTGCAAAATTAGGAAGAAATGCCTTCATTGCGGTAACGATATCCGATTTATTATAAGACTCCCTATTAACTACGTTTTTCAAATCTTGAATCATTTGTTCTACAGCATCTTTTCTATTAATTGGAGCATTTTTAATTACCCCTAAACCTTGAAAGCTATCTCGATCAACAATGTCATCATTCGTATAAAACTCTTCAAACAGTTTTTCTCCAGAAGTATCAGTTGGAAAATAGTAGACTGGATAAGCAGTGCTTCCCGAACGTAGCGCTTTTGCTTTTGCCTTTGCCTCCGTTTCGCTACTACAAAGATCTAGGCTAAATCCTTGCGCTGGTATAAAGTCATCTGTGATGTCCTTAAATAAGGTCAACTTCTCTTCTTCGAATTTTGGGAAAAAGATCTCTCCGGGATTCCCTAACATACAGGCCAACATACAAATCTGGCCGGATTCTTCAGGTGAAACAAAATAACGTTTCACATCGGAAGGGCAAGAAAGTGGTTGCTTCTTAAGCAGTCGTTCCATATATCCGAATAACAACGAGCCATTTGAGAAAGCTACATTTGCAAATCTAGCTGTCGTGATAGGAATGTCATTCGTATAACTCATGATCACTTCTTCCATCAGTTTTTTACTGGCTCCCATTACGTTAACAGGATTAGCTGCCTTATCGGTGGATACACAGAAAAAACGCTCTGGCTTGTGAATAGATAATTGATCCAATAATGTTTTAGCTTTAAAGACATTATTATCGATCATTGCTTCCACAGAATATTGATCCTTTTCAGAACGCACATGTTTGTGAGCTGCAAAGTTAGCAACGATTTGAAATGGTCCTTCTTTTTTCAAAATTTTAGCAAAAACAGGGTGGGCAAAATCCAGAGGATAAGTTTTATAATCCTCAGGCACCGTAAGATCTTCATTTGAACGTAAATCTCTAGTTAACTCTGTTAATCCATTTTCATTGGTGTCAACGACATACAATCTTCCAGGATTAAATCGAAGAACCGCTTTAATATAAGAAGAGCCTATTGTGCCGGCTCCACCAATGACTAAAACTGATTTACCCTCTATTCTTTCTTTTAGGATATTAGCGTTTGTCTCAATATCTTTTTGGAAAAAAGAGGTCCCTCTTTTTGTTACTTTTTCTGCTATAAATTTTTCTAGGTCGAATAACATTTATTTCTATTAAGTTTCTATTATTTATAAAAAGACTTTATGGTATCAACGACAGTTTGAAGTTGTTCCTGTGTCAATCCTGAAGAACTAGGAATACTCAGGGCTGATTCATACACGTCATTTGATTGATCTTTATTTGAAATGAATTCATATTTATCATGCATTGGCAACCTATTCATAGGTACCCAAAACGGCCTAGATTGTACTCCGTTTTCATTTAGAAATGCCAATAATTCTCGCATTCTTTTGGTACGAAAAGTGAATAGCCAACAATTCGGATCAACATCACTACTAATTTTCTGAAATTGAATATCTCCTACCCCAGCCAATTCTTTTCGATAAAAAGCATCCATTGCTTTTTTCTTTAGAATAAAACCAGGAAGTTGTTCCATTTGCGCAACACCAACAGCTGCAAGTATATTTACCAGTCGATAATTATAGCCCGTCTCATCGTGGAAATATTCCATTGGACTTGCTTTGGCTGTGGTTGTAATATGTTTTGCTCTTTTAGCTAGGGCTTCATCATTTGTAACGATCACTCCACCCCCTCCTGTGGAAATTATTTTATTTCCGTTGAAGCTAAAGGTTCCAATTTGCCCAAAAGTTCCAGCATGCTTTCCTTTGTAAAAAGAACCAAGAGCTTCTGTACTATCTTCAATAATTGCAATATTGTAAATTTCACAAATACTGACTAGTCGATCCATATCTCCGATGTTCCCTAAAACATGGACTGGCATAATTGCTTTGATCGGCTTCCCTGTTTTTTTTACAATAGAATAGGTTTGTTTTTCACCATTTAATTCTACTTCCCCAAGCTCAGTTTCATCTGCCAAGTATATGCTCAAGCAATCCAAATCCATTTGCCAATCAGCGGGATTAACATCAATGAGAATTGGATTAGCTCCCGTATATTTAATGGCATTTAAAGTAGCTACAAAGGTGATATTAGGAGTGATGACATGATCGTCCTTTTCGACACCTAAAAGTATTTGACCAATATGTAAGGCTGCGGTTCCATTCATGCAAGCAATGCCATATTTCGCACCAGCAAACTTGGCCACCATTTCTTCGAATTTCGTGACATAGGCACCGACAGAAGAAACCCAACCTGTGTCTAAACAGTCCTTAACGTATTTCCATTCGTTGCCTGCGAGATGAGGTATAGATAGAGGGATCATTTATTGTATTTAATTATTTTTCCAGGATTGCCAACAACCACCGCGTTGTCAGGAATATCTTCTAAGATTACAGCTCCTGCACCAATGGTAACTTTACTTCCTATTTTAACTCCTTGCTTAACAACTGCATTTGCTCCAACAAAAGTTAGTGCTCCTACGGTTACATTGCCAGCTAAGGTTGCACCAGGCGCTATGTGCACGAAGTCTTCTAAATTACATTCATGTTCGACTATTGCGCCAGAATTAACTATAACTCCTTTCCCTATATTAGACAATGGATTTACAACTGCATTAGCCGCTATCAACGTTCCAGCTCCAATCTTTGAAATAGCGCTAATCACGGCAGAAGGATGTATTGCTTTAGCAAAGTCTAATTGTTCCAATTTAGTCATCACTAATTTACGGATATTATTATTACCGATTCCTACGAAAGCCAGCTTTCCTTCGAAATCAAAATTATCTTCGCTACCCAAATAGTTGAGATCAAATGGGTTTTCTTTTTTTTCTTGTTGATCACAATACCCAAAAATCTTAAATCCAGATTTTTGCAAGGCATCAATTGCGACGAAAGCGTGACCAGAATATCCGATGATAATTATTTTAGACAATAGAAATATTTCAGATTAAATTAAATGTTTGAATTTTTTTTATGAAATCTTTATTTAACTCCAAACAACAGCCTATTCCTGACGTACTCAAAAATAGTAGGATGATACCATAGTTTAGATTTACCCGCGGGGTTAGCAATAGTTTGAATATTTCTATGATTCAAAATAGTTTCCTCCAAACGAGAAAGGGCTTCTCCCAATTGTAATAACGGATAGGTTACAAAATTATCTTTGCCTGTTGGTTTAATAATTTCTTGAGCGATGATACCACCTGTATCAATTCCTGCATCAATGTGATGGACTGTGACTCCACAATTATCTGCATCCATATTAACTAACGCCCAGTAGCCTCCATGAACTCCTCGATAAAGAGGAGTAATACCTACATGAGTATTTATAAAAGGTTTTTCGATAACTTGAAATACATTTTTTTTAATTATTCCCGTTCCATTGACCACTACGATATCGGCATTTGATTCCAAGAGTACTTTCTTTGTTTCGTCATCATTTATAGTGTTGACTTCAATTTGCACATTACCCGAAATTGGACTTAATTCAAAGCCATAGCTTTCGCAGATTTCATTTATTCTTTTCTTCGATGTTAATTTCAACAATTTGACAACAAGTTGTAAAAATAATACTTGTCCAAAGACTTTAAAATAGCCGAGTCGTTTTATTCTTCGCTTAATAATATTTGATTTTGGTGTTGGCTTTTCCTGTATTACTTTTACAATGTTGAATTTATTTTTCAAGTAATTATAAACGATTCTTGAAGAATTCCCTGAACCAACTAAGAGCACAACTTTAATATCCTTATTCATTAATCTTCAATTGTCCAATTTCCTCCATATTCAAAGTCTGAAATTTATAATTTTTATTTAAATAACTATAGTGAGATAGAATTTCATCCAACGCTTTTATATTTTTCTCTATCTGGTTTCCAAAATTATGAGGATGCCACCATAGGTGATAAACTTTCCCATGTTTGGCGGCATGAGTCATTTCCCTTTTTATCCTTCTAATCTTCAGAAAGTCAATAACACTAAACTTAGGAGAATAAGGACGGAGGAATCTACTTGCTGGAATATTGACAACACCATTCTTGGAGGACACAATTTGACCATTAGAACCTGAGACATTAAAATAGGCATCAATTAATCTCAATGCTCTGATCCATTTCATTTCTTCTCCCCTATTTCTTGCTTTATAGATAAATGCTTGGGGATTTCCTCGCCAATTCGTTACGCCATATTTTCTACAGACTTCCAAATAAGGTTCATTCACTTGGTTACGAGGAAAAACAATACTTTTTAATGAAAACTTCATTTTCTTAGCCACATCTACTGCCGCGGCAATATCAGCCTCAAATTGTTCTATATTTTGTCCATCTTCTAAACAGAAGTAATGAGAATAAGTATGAGTGGCAATCTCCTGCCCTGGGCATTCCGAGATCTCGTAAATTATAGATGCACCAAAATGAAAAGGGGCCTCTATTTCGCTATTTCCAATTTCCTTTATTAATGCATATGGATCAAAAGACCAATTAGTATACTGAGGTTTTAAATTTGGGCTAAAACCAACTAACTCCTCTTTGTTCTTACAAAATAAAAAACCGACGGTTGCCCAAGTAGCATGTATTTTGTGCTTATTAAACACCTTTAATGTCTCTCTTACTCCTTCCCTCGTCCCTTCAAGGTTTCCTTGATACTGTTTTACTTTTAGTCTAGAAAAAACTCCCCAATGCAATTCCAAATCCAACGATATAGTGAAAATTCCTTTCCTCATACTGTGAATCATTTCAGTTTATAGAAATTAAACATCCATTAAATGTACCTAGAATATTCCGGAATTAACAAAAAACGAAGCAACACCAAATAGTGGAAATTCCTAAATATTACAGCCTTTATTTCAATTTTTCTAGATAATAATTGAGCAATTCTTGGTGAATAAATTTTCTTGAATAATTACTTTCTATTTCACTTCTCAGATGTACTGCATATCCCTTTACAATCGATTCGTTTTCAAATACAAATTTTATTTTTTGAATCAAATGTTCTTTGTTTTTAACCTCGAATTGCTGACCTGTTATATCGTCTCTAACGATATCTATGTTACCTGGAATATTAGAACAAACAATTGGACACTCCATAGCGCCCGCTTGAAGAACCACATTCGGAAAGCCCTCTCTATAGGAAGCGTGCACAAGTAGGTCGGCAATTGCCATATAATATTCTACTTCCTCCGACCAATTAATATGTATGATATCAACATTGTTTTTTAATTCAAAACTTATATCCTTAGGTAAGGATTCCTCAATCCTTTCTTCCTCTAGAGGGCCTACGATTATTAGATTTAGTTCTGGGTATATTTTCTTTGTTTGAACAAAAGCTTCTACCAATTCGGCAATTCCTTTGTCTTTCACCACTCTACCTACAGCGAGAATGTACTTGTTTTCACTTCTAAACTGAATAGCCTCCTTTAGGAGCTCCAATTTGTTAAGATCTATCGATTTTTTAGAAAAGCGTTGAAGGTCAATTCCGTTAGAAGAACCTCCTCCAATCATATGAAGTTTTTTATCAGTCGTGAATTTATTAGTCTTGACATAAGACATTATCGACTGACTATTAGGCAAGATGATGTCTGCAGCCCAATAGGTCAATTTTTCAATAAATATTAACAGTCCTTTTTTCAAACCCGTTGCCGTCATCAATGGAAGCCCTGCGATAGTGTGCATCTTCAGCTTTACACCAGTTAACCTACCTGCCAGCATACCCAAGAGTCCAGCTTTGGGAGTATGCGTATGAATAATATCCGGCTTTTCTTTTCGAATCAACTTCAACAATTGCCATAAGCAATTCAGGTCTTGTATCGGAGAAATTTTTCTCGTGAAAGGAATAATATAATGTGGACAAGATTCTCTATTTTTCACTTCGTCTATTTCCTTTCCATCGGCACTCACCATTACCACCTCGAAACCGTTCTTAGACATGAAACTCATCTGTCCGGTAAGTAGTAGATTTAAGGAAATCGGAACTGTCGTTATTCGTAAGATCTTAGGCATGGGCCGCCATGATTTTTTCCAACCTATTCAATTTATACTTATTATAGACTACAAATAACAACACCAAATAAAATGGTACACATGGCAACTTATAACGAACTAATGTGCCAAAATTACCACTAGTCAAAGCGACTATTGGAAAAAATATTAAGCAAAAGGTAATTATTCCAACTAACATTGGATCTGAAAATATTTCTTTGACCGTCTTAAATACCCCTACCTTATAAAAGACGAAAAACGTCAATAATAAAATAGCAAATGTTTCCAATGCGGTGAAAAGTATTATAGGCTTTCTACTTTCCCAAACGAATGGTCGGAGTAATCCTGTTGCAAAAAGACTAGGAGTAGCTGCAGCAATTCCCTGTGGCGTTAAGTTAATCGTTGGTAAAGAATAAGACGAACCGTGATTACTATTTCTTGACCAATGATCCATTCTTTGTTCCACATTATTTACTAAATTATCGACGGCCAATTGCTTTGATACCGAAGCAACTATTGAAGAAACGGAGACCAACCCGACAATTAGAAAGCCTATAAAAAAAGGAACAAGAATCAGTTTTAAGCTATAATCTTTAATATTTTTTATCCTATTAAAAACTGCCCAGATAAGTAATGCTGGAGCGAGAGATAAAAACACATATGCCTTTGTTGCTAATAAAAGCCAAGAACCAAATCCAAGGAGTGCCAACGCTGAAAATACTTTCCTCTTTTTAATGAATACCCTATAAAAGCCAATCATTAAAAGTGACATGGCAAAAAACACCAATGGTTCCTTCATCATTCCTGTCCCCCAAATAATCATCGAGGGTAAGAACAAAAAGGAAATAGCCAATTCTCTAGTCAGGTATGGTTTTATGCTATTGAAAAACAAGAACATTTTCCAACAACCCAGAAATCCAACTATTGTAAACATTAGACTAATTAATAAAAATCTATTTAAACAAAAGTAGGAAAACAATAATCCAATACGTACAACCTGTGCTACACCTGTAGACCCCATTAAATAGGATGAAATATTGTAATATGAATTGTCTATCGAATTAGGGCCCAGAAAAATATACTTGAAGGCATCTATTACATTTCCTTCAAAAATTCCTCTCAAGATTAAAATCTGTTTATAATAAACACCAATCGTATCTCCAAAACCTTTGAAATAGAAAATAAGTATTGCTATTGAGAATGTCCAACCCAGCATCTTAAGAATAAATGCTGGAATCAAATAGACTTTAACATTGGATCGATTATATGTGGTTCTTTTTTTCCAATAGCAATAAATTAGTATGAGGAATATCAATAAGCTAGCTGCCCCTATGTCAAAAAAAGTAATAAGCTTCGATATGTCTATGTCTTCAATGATAACTAATTTCTTTTCTTAAAAAAATAACTAAATAATAGTTTAAAATACTTCAACTTAAAGTAGCTCAAGAATCCTTTGAAAAATCCTCCTTTAGTTCTCATTAAAAACAAAGGCAATCTTACAAACCAATTCTTATATAAATTAATCCTATAGAGCCATTTATATCTAAAATCACTTAAGTCCAAATTTTTACTTAACCTATTTTGAATTCTTGTTGACTTTGGGTTATCCTTAGGATCTACTCCCAGATTGGACACTTCAAAAGGGTGAAATTTTACTGACATCTCATTCTCCGCATCAATAAACAATCGGTAAAAACCTCCACGATTACAAAATGATGGCCAACCAAAAGACTCTTTACCTTTCAATCCTGAAAAAATAAAATTTCCTAAACTGTAAAATATAATTCCATTATTATAATTTTCATAGCCTTGGAGGCAATGACTATGATGACCAATGATAACCGATGCTCCTGCATCAATACAATTTCGTGCAATATTTTTTTGTTCGGGAGAAGGATATTGGATGAACTCAATCCCCCAATGCAAAGCCACCATCAAGTAGTCCACTTCATTTTTCGCTTCTCTAATTAATTTATATATCCTATCATCATCAATATCGTTCACATGAATATTTAATTCACTTGGTATCTTAGCATTTGTTTCGCTTCCCAAAAAGTTTAACAAACCAATCCTGGAATCGTGAATTGTTAAGACTAGAGGTTTACTCACTTTTTCAATCTCCTTTTCAGCGCCTAGTGTTTTAACATCAAGGCTATGTAAAAAATCTAACGTTGTATCTAACCCTTCTTGCAAACAATCTCCAATATGATTATTCCCAAGGGTTGCTATATCAATTGGGAAAGCATTACAAAATATCTTTGCGCTTTCAATTGTTGTAGCAATAGCCGGATTTTTCACTGGATTTAATTGGCCTACTCGAGTAATCGGTGCTTCCCAATTAATTATTCTTAGGTCGCCTCGTCCAATTTTCTGATTAAATTCAGTCAATGACTTTTTCAATTCAACTTGATATAAAGGGTCGCAGTATAAACCATTAAGGCTGACATCTCCGAAAAGTTGAATTTCAATTTTTTTATTTGCCATTAAATCAGATAATATTTACAACCACATCATTTAGCAATATCTATTGCAATTCTTTCAGGTTTTTTATTGAATTTTTTACAATTCTAAATTTTCCACTTTTCTCACGAGGTATTTCCTTTAGGTATTTAAATTCGATATTAATTTTATCTCCAAGTCGAAATCTTAATTCATCCAGAAATTTCTTTTCATCCTGATCATCATATTCTACATCATTCTCGACTAAAACCTGAATAGTATCGATTTCATTTTGAACAACTTGAAAACGCCTAACCCCTTTTACATGCTTAATACAATTCGATATATTACCAAGATTGCACTTCCCTCTCTCTTTAGAAAATATATAATCATTTACTCTTCCATGAATCACTTCAACAATTGGAGTTTTTCTACCACAAGAACAATTAGTCAAATCGGACCACTTCATGCTATCCCCGATATCATACCTTAACAATGGAGTGCCTCGAGTGTGAAATGCAGTTATTAACATCCTACCCTCTTGACTAGGATTATTATCTTCATCAACAATTTCAATAATTCCTGATAGCATTTCAAAATGAAGATTTCCTTGATCACATTCCGTAATAAAACAAGCTCCCTCAGAACTTGCGTACTGATCATAAACTCCTCCACCAAAGAACTTTTCTAAATCTTTGGCCTCACTTTCTACTTTAGACTCTGCAGTTGGAAAAATTGCTTTGACCTTATAACCCAATTTGATATTGTTCCTTAGTGCATACCTTGCAATTTCAACAATGGATGAGGGGAACCCAACTATGAAAGCTGGTTTGTATTTTTTCAAATCATTAATATAGTGGATCAAGGAAAATTCGCTAATATTAAAAGTAGAATAATATCTGATATTATATTTCCAATCTTGTTTCCAAAATCTATTCTTAGCAAGGTCTCTTTTGGTCAACATAT
Organism: uncultured Saprospiraceae bacterium; assembly: GCA_937930025.1. Taxonomy (GTDB): domain Bacteria; phylum Bacteroidota; class Bacteroidia; order Chitinophagales; family Saprospiraceae; genus JABDJM01. The sequence continues at coordinate 12,673 of CALGJW010000211.1, forward strand.
CCTTGCCGCTAAACCATGCAGTCTTTTCACCGAACTTATATCCAAATCTTTCTCTAAAATAATCGAGTATTGCGAATCTTTCCTCGAGATCATCCCAACGAAAATACACTTGCATTGCCTTACCTGTTGTTCCACCGGTTTTAGACTTATACATTTGTTTTTTATTTCCAGCAATAATGTTTGGAATATTTTTTCTAAACTCTTCTTTAGAACAAATAGGAATACTATTCAAAATTTCAATCCCTTTTGAAACGTCAATATTTGACAACACTTCTCTGAAGTAAGGTGATTCTTGCTTACAGTGTTCTAAGAATTTCACTAGTGCCTCGTTTTGCAATTGCTCTAACTCCTCTCTACTTTGAAATTCTTTTGCTTTAAGAAAAGCCTTAAACGCATGATATTTTTCTCCATGCCTCTTACTGTATTGTAAATAATCGAATAGTGTAATCAATCCGTTTTGCAAAACATTTGGAAGGTTCTTATATATTGTCTCTTGATTCATTGATAAATAATAGAATTCTAAATTCTAAAAAATTTAAATTAAAAATTAGCTATTGTTTGCAATAATGAAAAAGAACAATAGTTTTTGTCATTTCCTTTTTCTAAAAACCGGATATAAATTCTCTGAAAAATACCAACTGACTAGCAATAATGCTAAGTTACCCATAGCTAAACTTATTGCCGCACCCTTAACACCCATTCTTGGAATCAGGTAGAATAAAAAACTAAAATTTACAATTATAGAAATGAAATAACTGTAGGTATTATAAATTGTTTTTTTTGATAATATTGGTCCAATATTAAGCACCGATGAAACTATAATTAGTGCAAAGGCTAGACTTAACCAACCTACCATATCATAAGCAGAGTAATACTTTGGCGAAGTTAGTAATATCGTTATTGGTTTAGCCAACAAGAAAGACAAAAGCACTAGTATTGACATAATAACAGTTACAAATACTGCTATTTTTTTAAACTCAGCCACATGATTCTCCTTTTTGTATTGTTCTATAAAGAAAGGTTGCCATGCCATCCTAAATGCTATTTCCAAAAGTTTAAATACGGAGGCAATTTTATAAGCCATCATGTATAGTCCTACTTCACTTAACGACAATAGACTTAATAGCGCAAATCTATTTGCATGATTGTTACCCCAAGATCCTAAAACTGCTGGAACAATTGGTAAGGAAAAAGAGAAGTATCTTTTCAGAACACTTTTACTAAAATTAAAAGTGATATCCTTTTTAAAGAAGAAGAAATACAATATCATTCCTAGTAAATATCCACTAAGCTGACCGATAAAAACAGCTTCAATACCAAAGCCCTTTTGGATCACAAGAAAAAGGCAAAGCGCAATTGTCAAAACTATTTGAGTTAGTGTCGCAATCACATAGATAATAGGCTTATTTGCGAATCGAATTAATACAGCGAAATAGTTAAAAACACATGCGAATGGCAACATGCCAAACGCCAAAGTAATAGCTAACTCATATTTTTCAGTACCAAAAAACCAGGCAGAAAGTGAACTACTAGCAATTACCCCTAAAACTGCAAAAATTATGGTCGTGAAAGCTATAGTCCAAAAACCAGTAGAAATATTCGCCTTTCTTCCGCCATATTTGTCAAATTCAAAATAATATCTACCAACAGCAGATTCAATTTGGAGCATTCCAAGAATTATTAGGAGTAAAAAACCAGAAAATATAGTTTCCATAGCTCCGTAATCTTCCGTCGAAAAATACTTAGCATAAAGGGGAACCAACAAGATCTGTAAAGATTGACTCAATCCAGTTCCTAGGCCATATATCAGAAAGGATTTGAATAATATTTTTTTCAATGACTATTGATCTAAAAGTATGACTTTATTATAGTCATCTGCAAAAACGACCTTTCCTAAACTATTTAATCTGTTAGAATTCCAGACATCCTCCTCTTTATTATTGCGACCATAAACCAGTACATTGATATTAAAGTCTTTCATCAATTTTTTCAAAATATCGAAGTCAATCATAAAAAAAGAATCTCTGTAAATATCCGTAAAATGATATCCTTTTATTCTTTCGTTAAAGAACGTATACCTAAAGAGCTGATATCTATCTGACATTATCATTTTACTGTTTTCAGACAAATTGGATATAACTTTAAGATCAGATCTATTTTCAGATAAATTAACCAATAGTTCTTTTACTGGATCTAATAACATCGTTCTGCCTATAGATCCCGTTTCTATGTCTTTTGAAACCGAATTTGCGACTTTCTTAAGCATTCGATTTACCATAATAACTCTTAGTACTATAACCACATGACAAACCGCGGCTAGTATGTATTGCAATTTGTAATTTGGGTATGTCTTTATAGCCAAATAAATAGCCAAGACACCCAAAACAAATTCCACATATCGATCCGGTTCTCCTAAAAATCTTGTCCACCGAAATGATGTCAATAGAAACATTAACAAACCAATAAAAATATGATAGGCAAGAACACCATTCAATCCTGAATCAGAAATTGGGAAAGTAAAAAATATCAAAAACAAAAAAGGAATTCCAATTAACAAATTGACGAGGTTATTGGTCATAAAATATTTGATCAATCCAAACATTGATTCCTTTCGACGAAAAATATTGAATAATTTTAGCCAAAAATCATAAACAAAATCTCTCCAAATGCTATAACGATTTTTAAGTATGAATACTTTCGCTAAATGTAATGCGTAAGTTTTTTTATGCGCTAACTGTCCCTTTGCAAATTCTATTGCAATTTTCCTCTTAAACAAAAAGTACACTCCTGCTCCAACAAAGAGAGGAAGCATCAAAAATATATTAGTAAAAACAATTGAAGCTATTAAAGAATAGAATACAACATATTGGATGGCAAAAACACTTGAAATAAGTATCAAATACACAACAATCCCTGCTAAAATCAAATATGTCGAAAGATCCAAAATGTCCAATACATAAAAAATAGAGATATACGTAAAGACTTGGCCAAGAAACAAACCAAAGCCTCGAGCGCTAAATCCAATATTCTTTGCATTAAATAAGTCATAATTGATTGGTGACAAAGCATAAGTCAATGCCACAACAATCATATAACTAACATTTGGAATTTCATACCCAGATTCAACCATAAAAGGGAAGAGTAGTTTGGCGAAAAAATAAAGAGCCACTCCACTTAAAAGATGTCCAAAAGTGCCTGTAAACCTACATAGTCTTAAAATCCTTTTCTCCGAAAAAAACGAAAAAAACCAATGAATGAGTTGAGGATAAGCGTGTCTATTTTTACCAACGAAAAAAGGAATAGTCGTAACAAATTTGTGATTATTTTTTACAATCGCCTTAATCATCAATAGATGATAGGCTTGATCCGATCCATTGATCGTTACGCTTAAACTTGACAACAGGGAGATAACAAAAGGAACAAGAAATATTAAGACCAGCAACACTTCCATTTACTATTAGTTTTGTATTTCATTTTCGTTGTTAGACTTTGGAACTCCTTTGGAGAATTTTCCATTTTTCACTTTAACTTCTTTGCCTATATTGTCTATATGATATGGATTAGCAGTCGTTTCGAATGAAACGTTATCGAGAAGGATGTTCTCTGAATGTAGAATGGCCGCAGCATACGGAGTTTTTCGGGTATTCCCTTTCTTAATTATTCCGTTGGAAAACTTAACAGTACTAACTGGCTTCATGATGTAGATAGCGCTATGTTCAAATCCTGTGATGTTAAAATTATCAAAGGTTACTCCTGTTTCGAGAATCTCGGAATAAGGATCAACTTGGATGGCCGCCAAGCCAATAGAATTCTTCAACTCCAACTGATTAAAAGAAATATTTTTGGCGCTTCCTACAAATAGCGTCGCATATTTGCTCGTACCATTCGTATTGTCAACTTGAATTTGATTGAAGTCTATATTTTCTGCATTAATTACAGCAATACTATATTGATGACTAACATCCGAAATGGTAATATTGGAAAAAGAAATTTCCCGAGGAATTGAAACTCCGGCCACAACAAGCCCTTGTCCACAAGAAGCTATATCTATATTTTGAACCTTAATATTTCTAATCTTGTCCTTTAGTACATTCGGTTCAAAATCAAATCCAGCTCTAGGTGCAGTACGGTTAATATTAGAAATTTTCATTTCCTCAAATATTCCATTCTCTCCAGAAATCACGCTAACTCCTTGTCTTCCACAATTATCGATTTCTATATTTAGAAACTTAAAGTTCTTTGTATTGTAAAATATTTTTGATCTCCTAGTTCCACTCAAGAATATTCCATCTGTCCAACAGTCCACCACACGAATATCTTTTATTACAAGATTTTCAGTTCCCCAGGTAGAAATTCCATTTGCATTTCCATCTCCTCTGACACCTTGCCAGTTTATTTCATCTCTGCTGCCATCTATGGTTAGATTAGTTATTGTAACATTCTCGGTAGGTCCTGTGTCAATATTTCCAGCATAGAGCACAGCTTGCAAATCAGTAGTGATCGGCGGTCGATTAAATTTTAACTTAATAATCGAATTCGGCCCATCTCCTTTTATAGTGGTGTTAGAGTAAAATTTTAGTGGATTCACTAAATAAATTCCAGCTGGTAAGTAGACTTCCCCTCCCTTATTCAGCGCTCTTTGAATTGCCTGAGTATCGTCCTGTTTCCCATTTCCTTTTGCCCCAAAAGATTTGACATTAGCCGTTAATACTTGCTGGGTAGATTTACATCCGGAGACTAATCCCATTGCAAAGAGGAACAGGAAAAAAGAAAAAAGATATTGCTTCATATTGGATTGAACTATCGTAATAATTTTGCAGGATTTCCTGCTATTTTAGAATTGGGGGGGAAAGATTTGTTAACAAAACTGTTAGCGCCCACTATGGTGCCATCGCCAAGAGTTACCCCTTTAGCTATTATGGTATTTGGGCCTAGGTAACAATTATTTCCAATGTTTGTAGGCTCATATTCATAAGGTGCTTCACCACCAGATATCGCCCACTGAACAGTGTCGTGTGAATAAATTTGAACTCCTGCAGATAGGGAGCAGTTATCTCCAATGGTTAATTTTCCAGAGCCATCTAAAATTGTAAAAGGTCCAATCCATGTTGCCGCACCAACCTTTACATCTCCAAAAACCAAACTGGAATCATAAATGCTGGTCTGTTCTCCGAAATTTAAAAACTTTGCTTTTTCCCATCTATCCGTAAATAATTCATTTGAAGGCAAGACACGATTGTATTTATTCTTCATTTGAGTTCGTTTACTCTTGAAGATTTTTTTTAAAATTTTACTAATCATGCTTTTCTTCTAAAACTTCGAACTACTAGGTTGATAAAAAATAAAAATTGACTATGAGATGCTTTGACCATCTAAAAACAAACGACACCACCATTCGAAATTCATAAATGACCAAATTCTCAGTCGGTGATTTACTTGTTTGTTATTATGCTCGTTAATCGTTTTGTCAATATACTCGCGAGAAATAAACTCTGTGCTTATTGTTTTCCTTCCCTGCAACAATTCCTTAACGTAATCTGCATTTTCACCTCTATACCAACTTTCGTCAGGAGCGGAGAAACCTTGTTTTTTACGATTGATTATTTTTTCAGGAATCAGGGTACTCATTGCTTTTCGAAGCACCGTTTTCCCATCAGTAAATTCTTTATAAGCCCACTTTTTCTTCAATCGATTTTCATCAATTTTGCCAATCTCCGCAGTAAGGTTTCCTAACTTATGTCGGATCGGAATTTTTTGAGCAAAATTTACTAGATCATTATCTAGAAAAGGAAATCGTTCCTCTAGTCCATTGGCCATCGACAATTTATCTCCGACCAATAAAAGTCCAGAAAGAAAAGTTTTTATCTCGAAATACAGACTATTCTGAATATGTTCTTCAGGACGATCATATTTCAATTTATCATTGAAAGTAAAAACGTTTTTAAATACTTCCTTGGGAGTTGCTCCTGTCAAGTTGCCGTATACTTGAGAAGTGAACAACTGACTTTTTTCGTTATCTGGAACTAGTCTTTGCCAAAAGTCATAATATTTATCAAAGAAGGTATCCCGATCGACTGCATCAAATATCTTATAGTACCTCCAAGGATATCCTCCAAATAGTTCATCTCCTCCTGTTCCTTGCAAACAAACTTTTACGAATTTCGAAGCTAATCGACTGATGTAATAATTTGGATAACTCATCCCTACTCGCAAATCTTCAAGATGCCAAACCACTCTTGGAAGTGACCACCTTAAATCTCCAGAATTGATAACTTGTTCGTAGTGCTCCGTTTTGAAATGACTTGCCATCAATTCGGCATCACGTCTTTCATCGTAATTTGATTCAACACCTGTTACTGAAGACATGTCAAATCCACAAGTAAAAGTGCTTAAACGAGGAACATGTTCAGAAGCAATTGCGGTAATAGATCCAGAGTCCATTCCTCCAGATAAATATGACCCAACAGGTACATCTGAAATCATTTGCTTTGTAACCGCATTTCGAAACAAGCGAATGGTCTCTTCTTTACTTTCTTCGAAAGTCATTTTCTCATCCGGCTCAGAAAAGTCGTAATCCCACCAAGAATGGTGACGGACATGATTTGTACTTTTATCAAACTGGATGGTATTCGCTGGAGGAATCATAAACACTCCTTTGAAGAGCGTATGATATCTAAACACATTTTGAAATGTAAAATATTCGTTTAGCGCATTATAATCCAAATCTATAGAATACTTTGGATGCTTGATTATCGCTTTTATCTCCGATGCGAAAACCAAAGTACCATTTGAGAACCAATAATACAGAGGTTTTACTCCATGGCGATCCCTACTCAGATAGAGTTTTTTCTCCTCAGTATTCCAAGCGCCTATAGCAAACATTCCATTAAGACGTTCGAAGAAGGCAGGTCCGTATGCGGATAGTCCTTCGGAAATTACCTCAGTATCTGTCGTAGAGATAAACTTATGCCCTTTTGTTTTGAGTTCAAGTTTTAATTCCATAAAGTTGTAGATACAACCATTGAAAACAATAATCCATTTTCCGTCTTTCGACATCATTGGTTGTTTTCCTAGTGGACTTGTATCCAAGATAGATAATCGCCTATGGCCAAGCGCTACATTTTCATGAACATAAAGACCT
>CALGJW010000212.1 GCA_937930025.1 uncultured Saprospiraceae bacterium
AGGGGGACTCCATTTATCTTCAAGCCCTTCTAAATAGTAGCTGTATTGCAACTTGTGGTTTGCCGCCCAATCAATCGCAGAAAAATGAAAGGTGAGGTGATTAATATCATGAGGTAAATCAAGGGATACAGGATAGTTTAAAAAGTCAGCAATCGTATCACAAGCACTAGCTAGTTCTTCTCCAAAGGGCAAGGTATTTCTATAACTAATATCTTGTAATCTCCGAAAGTCGATAAACTGTTGTTGCACCTCAATATGGGAAAGTTGTACTCGTTGGGGCGGGCTACTTGGCAACACAAATCCATCTAAATCTAGTCTAAGCACTCCTTTGGAAGTGCCTAGCCACAACTGATTTTTAGTATCTATTAACGTACTGCCGCTAATAAATTTAGGAAATTTTATACCATCTTCTTTTCCAAAAGTAAACAATTGATACTCCTCTAATATGGAAGTAGGATCAGCCGATTTTTGGGAAATTGGATTAAATAAACATAGGTCTTTTTCGGTAGTTACCCATATTCTTTTTTGCGTATCTTCTACCATGGAATAGACCCGATCGTTGGTCAATCCATCCTCCACAAACAAAGATTGAAAAGCAGTTTGGTTCGTTTCCTTTGAAGGATCGTAAATACTTAACCCTTTCTCAGAAGAACCTAGCCAAAATCGCCCCTTGCTGTCTTCACCTACCGTACTATTCCAATTATGACTCAAGCCTTCTTTGCTTGTAAAATAGGTGAGTTGGCCACTTATTTCATCAGGATTAAGACTTAATCGACAAGCACCCCTTCGGGAAGTAGATAGCCAAATATCCTCCTTACTATCTTGGTATATAGAAGGAATCTCAGGCATACCATAACTTTTCTCATACAGGAAGGAGGTGAAGGTGCCACCCAATCCAGTAGAATCAGCTTTGTACCGAAAAGGTCCCCAAGCTACATCTATCCAGACATCCCCTTTCTTATCCACCATAAGCCCTTGTCCATAGTCATACAAAAGCCCCTGCTCCGCATAGAAATTGACAAATTCCTTTCCTGTAAAAAAACCTGTAGGAAAACCATTATACCAAATTCGATCCTTATGATCTGCTACCAATCTATAAATAGAATTACGGGGCAATCCTTGTTCCATTGTATATTGGGTAAAGGCCTCGTCCTTTTGAGTAGAATACTTAAAAATACCTTTACCTGGCATCAAAAAACTTCCAGTACCAAACCACAATTGCCCTTGCTTATCTTCTACAATGGAGGAAACAGAAATATCTTTTATACCTGCCTCCATTCCAAACTGTTGAAACCCATTAGGATTATACCTATTGATACTACTTTTAGTCATCACCCATAAGTATCCAACGGAATCTCTTACTAATTTCATAACCGTATTGTCTCTTAATCCATCAAAGGTATTGATTCGCTTCATTACTCCTCCCTTTTCAATCAGAGCTGGATCAAAATGATACAATCCATCATCCGTACCCATCCAAAATTGTTGGTGTTGGTCTTCAATAATATCTAGGACACTGATATTTGTAAAGTCCTTTTGAAGCAAATAAGATTGAAAGCCTTCTTCTCGGGTCTTACTTTCCTCTTTTGGTATATACTTTAACAAGCCATGAGAATATCCACAAAACCATATCTGATGTTGACTATCCTCAAATAGCGTATATAAACCTAGTTTAGGAGGAAGTCCTGTTTTTTCGTTAAAGAGCGTAAACCTTCCTTTTTTCTTAGTTGCATCTGGCGTATATCTACCAATCCTATTATCGTGATAGGTAATCCAAATATTGCCATTATAGTCTTCCAACAATTCTGCGACTGCCTGTGCTTTAAATTTTTTACTTGGAGTAACTAGAGTGAAAGTTCCACTCCTTCTATCTTCCTCCAATTGAAGATGAAGCAAACTTCCATTGTATGTTCCTATCCAGAAATTCCCATCTCTACTTTCAAGGATACTAGCTATATTAGCTCTGATGGTGTCTTCAATTTTAGGAAAAAAAAATAACTGTTGACCATCAAAACGATACAGACCACTCCTATTTCCAAACCACATATCTCCCTTACTATCTTGATAGATCCTCGTTAGAGAACCATCTGCTAGATTTTCGCTTAGGTCAACGATTTTTTTTCCATCGTATCTACTAAGACTACCCAAAGAACCGCTCAACCACAAATGCCCTCTGTCGTCTATTATCATTTCATGAAGTTGAGAGGCATTGAGTCCTTGGGTTACATCCAAGTATACTATGTCATAACGAGCATTATCCGCCATAGACAATGCGGGAGCTATAATGGGTTCTGAAAATTTTATTGGAAGAATGGTACCCTTGACAAATTTGGAGGTAGGTTCCGGAACACCATCTTCCCCAGACGTATGGTGTTCAACTTGTTTCATGGGCCAGAATTGGTCTTGGCTATTGTCAATGGCAAATTCATTGGAATAGGCTGGAAAAGTTTTGGGTGGCTTTCGGATAGGAACTATTTCAGGAGGGGCTACGCTATCTCTATTGATAATTGTTCCCTTAAATGGAATAGGGACACCGGTTGGAATGGTATCGCCTTTGGGAGTAATTATTAAGCTTTGATTTTTAGTAAATGGTTGGTTATTATCTGTTTGATTCGTTGACCTTTGATAATTACAAGACAATAAAAAACTCATTAGACTAATCCCTATTATTAGGCTAAAAGGATGGCCAATCCTTTTGCTATTCCAGCAACAAGAAAGAATTTGAATTTTCATATGTTTTCTCTATAGTTTTCTACCTTCTACAAGATAAAAATAATATTCCATAAACGAAAAAAAGAGGACGCTAAAATAAAAATGCGTCCTCTCAAACTTTTCGTATAAATCATTCTTATCGGTTGGTCCTGTCTAGTTCTTTTGAATAATGATTTTCCCACTTTGAAAACCTCCATTAGAAGGAGTAGCGATTTGATAAAAGTAGATGCCGTTTTCTAGATGATGTATTGGAATGCTAGTATTTGATTGAAGTTCTTCCCAAGTCCCTACCAATTTGCCAGCACCATTAAATAGATTAAGCTGCAAAGCTTGAGTCCCTTCAAAATTAATTAGTATAATATCTGTTGCCGGATTCGGAAATAATTCGATGTTTTTATCTGTCAAGTTGTTAAAGGAAACCGAAGTAGTTTGTGGGCATAATT
>CALGJW010000213.1 GCA_937930025.1 uncultured Saprospiraceae bacterium
GCGAAGGAGAAGCCTTTCAATTAGCTGCCGATTTGCCAAATGGAATCACTGGATTCTGGACTCAAAGTGCATCGCAGCAATCCGCTGGAATTGTCATTGAGGAGCCCAATAATCCCAATAGCCCAATTAGCGGATTAGATATAGGGCAGAACTATCAATTCAATTGGTCTTTATCAACAGATAATTGTATTGCTTTTAGTGAAGATGGGGTAGAGGTATCTATAGGTTCCGTTCCAACGGAATTGGCAATTGTGGAAGCTGATGAGTTGATAGCTTGTAATGAAACATCCGTTGCTTTAAATGCAATAGCCCCACAGTTTTCCACTGGGTATTGGACAACCACTTCTTCTGCCACCATCGCAAATGCTCAATCTGCACAGGCCATGGTTTCAAACTTAGAATTGGGTCAGAATATTTTTACTTGGAATTTATCCACACCAGCTTGTGGAACATTTTCTGCTGTAGAAGTTGCTGTTTTTAACTTCCCAGAACCAAAGGCCATTCCTGATTTTTATGAAATTCAAATGAATAGTTTGCTGGAAGGTAATTTGGTTTTAAATGATAGCATCTCGTCCATTGATGATATGGTGTTTAGTATCGTAGAATACCCAGAATCAGGAAATCTCGAGTTTTTAGAAAACGGACTTTTTTCCTTCTTTCCAGACCGAAATTTTAATGGAGATTTAGCATTCACCTACCAACTTTGTCTTGCCGATTGTCAAGAGATTTGTTCAGAAACCAAGGTGTCTATTTTTGTTGAAGAGCAGCGAGTGGCGTTCGATTGTTTTATTCCCAATACCATTACACCAGATAACGACGGAGTAAATGATGCTTTGGAAGTTGAATGCTTGATCGATTTTCCATTAAATACCCTGACGATCTTTAATAGGTGGGGAGATGTCGTTTATGAAACGGTTTCCTATCAAAATGATTGGCGAGGAACCTATCATGGGAATCCATTGCCTCTGGGTACTTATTTTTATATTTTAAAATTAAACGAGGAAAAGTTCCTTCAAGGACACTTTCTTATTTTGAGATAATATTATGAAGAAGAACATACTTTTGATTGGTTTCTTTTTTATGTTTACATGGAACCTACAAGGACAACAACTTTCAAATTTTAGTCAGTTTACACATCTACTTGCAGCTTATAATCCAGGTTATGTCGGGTCGAGTATGCAGACTAAAATCAACACCATTTTCCGAAACCAGTGGGTAGGTATAGAAGGTGCGCCACGTACTTTGATGGTTTCCTTGCAAAGTCCTTTTTGTAGTAACAAATGTGGCTTAGGCCTAAATGTTATGGCAGAGCAATCTGGCTTAATCCAATCTACTTCTATAGATCTATCTTATGCCTATCATCTTAAGCTCGCTAACCGAGCAAAGTTGAGTATTGGACTTTCTGGTCGATTGGAAAACCACCGGATAAAATGGGAAGAAGTTGCTACAGTTGAAAACCAAGATTTTAATATGGAATTGGCAGGCTACAATTATGATTTTGGAGTAGGCCTATTCTATACAATGCCAACCTTTGAGATGGGCCTCTCAATACCCGGAGTTTTAAACCCTTCCTTTTACTCCAATAGCGGGTTCAACCAAGAAGATGTAGGAACAACGGTATTGTTCTATATGGCCAAAAAATTTGAAATCAATCGGGAGGTTGACTTTCGTCCAACTTTATTATTTAAAATCAATACCAACACTCCTTTCGAATATAATTTTGTAGGCCACCTTATCTTTTTTGATAGATTCGACCTTGGCCTTGGCTATAGAGACAAGGATGCCCTACAAACCATCTTCCAATATCAAATAACTACTCAATTTAAAGCGGGACTAGCTTATGATTTTACCATATCAAAGCTAAAACGATATTCAAATAATTCTTTCGAGTTTTTAGTCAATTACGCCTTCTCTAATCAGTAAATCCCCCTAAAACTGATATAAATATTGTCATACGTAGATATTAAATAATATCATTTTTTTGTTAAAAAAGATGGGTTTGGTAAATCTCGTATGGTTTTTGTGTTTAATGTATTGTTACTAAGCTATTCCAAGCTTTCTAAGGTGTTTTATCCTGCGATTATGATCAAATTGAAGGCTAAACTCTTGGTGGTAGAAGAATAGTAAGGTAGAACATATCAAAAAAAACCGGTAATCCCATAAATTGAATATCATGAACATCAAAAAGGCATTATTCTTTGCGATAATTCTCTGGGGCATTAATCTTTCTGCACAAAGTGATGATTTGGCCTACGCCAGTTTGACCCTTGTGGAAGCTTCTAGTCCTTCCCCTGTATTTAAGAAAAGTAAATTTAAAGCAACATCAACCAATTTAAATACAAAGTCCCTTTTGGAAATTGTTTTTAATCAAAAAAAATTACAAAACGACATTTGCCTCCAAGCTTATATTGCCAATAATTACCGATTGAACGGTGAACCTGTAATGGCTGAATATTGGTATAGAAAATTTATAGACGAGGCAAAAGATCCGATCCATTTTCTTCGTTTTGCACAGGTTTTGCAAACCAATAAGAATAAGAAGGAAGCAAGGAATTGGTACCAGAAATACTCAGATTTAAACCCGAAGTTTACCAGTTTGAAAAGATGCCTGGAAAGTGAGGAGGATATGATCTTAAATAGAAAGGTGATTCAGGTTGAAGTTTTAGAAGGAGTGAATTCTTCTGCACTTGATTTTTCCGCAATACCTTATAATGATGGGATTATTTTTTCATCCACACGGAAAGCGAAGAACAACAAGAAAGCAGGTTATTCAAGCTTGTTCTTTGCAAAGAAAAATGAAGATGGAGGTTATGAAGAGCCAGTGTTGTTTGACAAATCTTTAAAATCAAAATTTCATATTGGACAAGCTTCTTTCTCAAGAGATGGTTCCAAAGTTTTCTTTACTAAAAGTGACGAGAACATGAAAGAACTTGGAGGCATGGTCAGATTGAAGATCAATATGGCGACTAAGCCAAATGGAAAATGGAAGCA
>CALGJW010000214.1 GCA_937930025.1 uncultured Saprospiraceae bacterium
CGTGGTAGTCAAATGGGAATTTGGTTATCGTCTCAGTTATTGCTTCAAAAAGGGGACACTATTGTAGTGGGAAATACGAATTACCTTTCTGCCAATATTACTTTTTCAAATCAAGCAGCTAAACTAGAGCGAATATCAGTGGATAAAAACGGAATAGTAACGGAGGAAATTGAAAAATTATGCAAGCGTAAAAAAATAAAAGCAGTTTATGTTACCTCTCATCATCATCACCCTACTACTGTAACGCTTTCTGCCAAAAGAAGAATTCATTTATTAAATCTAAGCAGGCAATATAATTTTGCCATTATTGAAGATGATTATGACTACGACTTCAATTACAATCATGCGCCAATTTTACCCTTAGCTAGTCATGATACAAACGGAAATGTTATTTATACAGGTTCTCTTTGTAAAACTGTAGCTCCGGTATATAGAATTGGTTACCTAATTGCGTCCAAAGAATTTGTAGATGAGGCTGCTAAGTTAAGAGGCATAGTTGACAGACAAGGAGATGCTTTATTGGAATTAACATTTGCCGATTTTATAAAATCTGGAGATTTAGATAGGCATATTCGCAAGGTTATGAAGATTTACAAAGAACGACGTGACTTATTCTGTAGGCTGTTAAAAGATGAATTAGGTCAATTCTTTCAGTTCGAAATACCCATAGGAGGAATGGCTGTTTGGACAAAGTTGCATTCAAATTACTCCTGGGAAAGCTTTGCTAAGACCGCTATAAAATTCAAATTAGAAATTGGAAATTGGCGTCGCTATGATAGTGCAGAACTTGGGCACAATTTCATTAGGATAGGTTTTGCATCTTATACCGAAGCAGAAATTCATGTGTTAATTAAAAAATTTAAGCAAACAATAAATGAAATCAAAAAATCGAAATAAACAAATTACTTTCTTACAAAAAGGTTTTTGATTTCAAATGCTGATTCTGCGAGAATAAAATCTACATGGCTATTTTTTATATTCTCAAAAAAAGTTCTTTACCTACTGGTTCTAATTCTATACTACACCCTTGGAATATTCCCAGATAATTGTTAGCTTGCATAGCGCGCCTTTCCATCCCATGTTTTACATTAGTAGCAATTAATCCCACTTGAATGATGTCTCCACGTTTTTTAACTACATTTCTTTTCCTAGTATTTGTACTTAGTTCGGTTAACATTAATGCTCAGCGTTCTATAGAAGAAAATTTAGAAGAAGCCGAGAGACTCTCTGCGCTATATGAAGATAGTGATGTGGCCTTGTTAGAGAATACAATAAAGGTAAAATTCGAAATTGATTCCAAAACTAATTTACTGACCGTTATTGAAACTACAGAGTGGGTGTACCTTGGGCTAAAGGACAATGCCAAACACTACTTTGTACAGTTTTACGATGAGACGAGTAATATTTCTGTGGATCATATTTTAAATGCTCGAGGCAAAAAACAGTCAACAAGTAATGTAAAAGATGAATACTACAATCAAGCAGAATATTTTTATTCTGATGCAAGAGTAAAGTATTTGAACCTAACTTTAAACAAAGGAGATGTCCGTGGGATCAAAACGACAAAGCACTATTCGGACGCCAAATATTATACCCGTGAATATTTCTACGAAAATATTCCAGTCATTAAAAAAGAGATCACTTTTAGCATTCCTGAAAATGTGGAAATTGTGTTTAAGGAATTTAATTTCGAGGGGCACAAAATAGAAAGTAGTAAAATAAAAGATGCTAAAAGTAAGTTGACGAATCATGTCTATAAAGTAAACAACTTGAAACCAACGGAAAAAGAAAGAAACGCTGTTGGCTATGCACACTATCAACCGCATATTTTAATTCTACCAAAGGCTTATACCAGTAGCAAGATAGGGAAACAAGTGATCTTTGAAAAGACTGCCGATTTATATAATTGGTATCAGAGCTTGGTGAAATCAATGGACAATAATCCTGCAGCCTTAAAAGAACAAGTCGTCTTGCTATTGAAAAATGAAACTGAGGACTTAGAGAAGGTAAAAAAATTATACTACTGGGTGCAAGATAATATTCGTTACATCGCATTTGAAGATGGCATTGCAGGATTCAAGCCAGATGAATGTCAAAATGTATTAAAGAAAAAATATGGGGACTGCAAAGGTATGGCAAACTTACTCAAGGAGATGTTAATCATCGCTGGTTTTGATGCACGACTAACTTGGATTGGTACGGACCGAATTCCTTATGACTATTCTACTCCATCTTTGGCGGTAGATAATCACATGATCTGTACTTTAATTTTTAATGGCAAGAATTATTTTTTAGATCCAACAGAACAATACAATTCGCTAGGACACTTCGCTTCTAGAATTCAAGGTAAGCAAGCCTTGATAGAAAATGGGGAGGACTTTATCTTAGACATCGTTCCTTCTTTTGAAGGGGCTGTTAATTTAGAAACCATAGATTGGACCTTAAGCATAGAAGCGGAACAATTAATTGGACATGGCAAAAGTACCTATGCAGGAGAACGACTGGTGGAAGTGCTTCATACCTTTAATAAGATAAAATTGGACAACCGAGAGGAAGCCATTAAGCGCCTTATTAACGGAAATGATAAAAATT
>CALGJW010000215.1 GCA_937930025.1 uncultured Saprospiraceae bacterium
GGCTGTAATCGAGTAATTGTATTCAGGTTGATCTGATTCCAATATTGTCTGATCCGGTTTGGCCACAAAGGAAATAGTGAATGTTCCGTCCTCATTTGTTTTCAATGTACCGTTCTCAATTTCTGCTTGGGCGCGGTTGTAATGTCTTGGAATTCTCCACCAAGGACACCATGGAAAAAATGCTTGTCTCGTTATTCTGTAATTAACTTTTGCCAGATCAATGGGATAGCCGGCGAAGGCCATTGCAGTTCCCTTAATTTCAATGGTTTGGTTTAAGGCTGTCTCTGCTTGAGGAGCTTCAAATTCAACTTCAAATTTTGGACGTTTATATTCTTCAATATTAAAACTGACAGAACCGTTTCCCGAACCTAAATTTATAGTGTGTCTTCCAAGTAGACCTCCATCGGGTGCAATAAAACTCCCATTGAAAGATCCAAATTCATTGGTTACAACGGTTTGTTTTCTGATTTCCTGACGATTGGCATCATTGAACTTTACGATATACTTCTTGTTCGGAATAATTTTCGGTTTGCGAGAGCTATCAAAATCCATGGCAATTCCTTTGAAGAAAATTGTTTGCCCTGGTCGATATATCTTCCTATCCAGAAAAAATGTTATTGATGAATAGCTATTTCTTTTGCCATTATTTCGAGCGCCATAGAATCTTTCGTTCGGCATATAAAAATCTTCGCCATAATATACCTGATAGGAATAGCTTTGGTTTTTTGAAACCGAAAAAATCACTTTGCCCTCTGCATCAGATTTTTTTTCTGTGACCTTTACTTGTGTTTGTTTACCAAGCATTCGCTTTGTTGTCCACTGCTCTACTCTTGCTCCTGAAATAGGTTCTCCGGTTTGACGATTTACGACTAGTAACTCTTGTGGATTTTCTCGTCCATTAAAAGTGATCATAGACAAATTGGTCACTCTGAAAATTACACGTTTAAAGTGATCCCTTTCATTCAGTCGTTCCCCTTCTGAAACAACAATGATGTATTTCCCCGAAGCCAATCCATCCACTGAAAATTCTGATCTATGTTGATACAAGTCCTCTTTAAAGTCTAAATTTATTGACCAAGATTTTTCCACTTTTGCATTATTCAACAATGCTATTTCTTCTTTCGTATTACTTCGCCTTAACTGTTCAATTAAACTTTCATTTGGAGCGATTAATTTTACATGAAATTTATTGATGTTTCGAAATGTCATTCCCACCAAAAAATCTTGGTTAATAGGAATGGCTTGTTCTACTTGCAGATTCAATTCCTTCTGAGCTAGTTGGACTAAAAATGATCTACACTGTTCAGCTCCCCAGGAGTTAGGATACTTGTCGATACATTCCTTAGCTTTCTGTCTGGCATTTAAATAAGCTTCTGGATCCCTGGCTTCATAGTCGTATGCATTAGAATTAGCCTTATTGAAATGAAAATTGGTGATTTCATAGAGAAAGTCCCCCATGTTTTCTTCTTCCTTATTTTCATTTACAAACTGCTGCAAGCTTTGCAAGAAAAGTTCTTCTTTATTAGGGAGAACCGCATTGTTTTTTGCAAAATTCAATCGCTTTCGTTCGATATCCAATAAGGCTTTTTTATTCCCTATGGACTGATGATGTTTAGCCAATTTTTGGATAATCAACAAAGCTTGATATACACCAGAAGATTGATTTTCCGTTTTGAAGTTTATATCTAAAAATTCTTTTGTACTTCCAAAAACTTTTTCATCGTTTAATAAAAAGGTATTTGTCGGTTCAGTAATAAGATTCCTAGTATTAGAAAAATGATCTATTGCGCGATGCGCTAAAAAATCAAAAATTGTTGGACGAAGTTCTTCTGTTGCTCTTCCTTCCGTTAATATAAATTCTAATTCGGAAATTGGTGCTTTCAACCAATCTCCTTGGTCCAAAGATTTAAGAAAGTACTCCTTACTTTTTGCTATGAACTGATTGGTAGTCCAAGTCAATATATCTTCTTTTGCAACTGCTAATTCGGTACGTTGATTTATTTTCCATCGGTCATTATTCAAGTATTGTGTATAAGCCTCTCCAAGAATGGAATACAACATAGCCTTTTCTATCCCGTTGGCTTTAGATAATTCTTCCTCGAGAAACAAGAGTCCTTTTTTGACGCCATCCTCATTTAACTCTTGTGTGAATTTGGCCAGATATAAATGGCATCGAACAATCTGATCCACATCATTTTTTTCCCGAACTTCTTTGAGTATTTTCTCGACTGCTTCTTTCGCAGATTGAGGCAGGCCTTCATTTTGCAGTTTATCAACTTGTTGCCAGTTTTCTTGGTAGGGATCTGTCTTTGTAAAATTCACTTCTGTGGGTTGACTGGTTATAATAGTGCAGGCCAATAAAGCACCGGCTAGCAAAATGAGTAATAAGAGATGAATCCTCTTCATATATGGTGTTTTCTGAAATGTAATTTAAGCAAATCGCTTAATATCTCCGAGTTGATGATTTTATGACGGATAAAAATCAATATATGCCGTTCCTTAACGGAATATTAACGTAGAAAAGAGGGTCTAGGTGATTTCTGGTTGATTATTCCAAAACCTATTGAGGTGGACTTCGGACAAAATGGGTTGTTCTTTAGTCAACAATTCGCACATTTCTTTCGCAAAATATGGTCCTAATGAGGCTCCTTTAGTACCTAAACCATTGAAGATATAGGCTCCATTAATTACAGGGTGTTCCCCTAAAACAGGACGACGGTCTTTGATTGTAGGCCTTGTTGCGGCAAGATGGTCTATCACTTCATACTTCGGCAGCATTTTGTCTAATCGCTTTTGTAAAAATTGCAGACCTTCCTCCGACGGTTCTTCGCTTTTGGCATTCCATTCGTAATTGGAACCAAACCAAAAAAGTTCGTTGCCAAGTGGAGTCATCATCATCTTATGCTTGAGTAATCTATCAGTTTGCAAACCAGGAATTTTCAAATGCAAGACTTCTCCCTTGGCAGGTTCGAACGGAACGAAGTCCCACATTTTATTATGCCGAGCAGCTGCGCCTTCACAGAAAATTATTTTATCGTATTCTACTAAGCCATCAAACAGTGTAAATTTCCGAGTTGTTGTGGAAATTGAATTTGATTGAAATAATTCTTCTGTCTCAAATTTCTTTTCGATTAGTAATTCTTTTGACTTTAGCAATTCCCGATAATCTATAACAAATCTTGCTAAATCAACTTGTGCCCCAAGCAATACTCCTTGGCCGAATCCCGGAGTGACATGACCTGTGAATTCACCAAGGCCATCTACTTCTTGCACATATTGCTTCCAACCTTCTTGAGCTGTTCTGATGAGCCATTCCGTTTCTTCCACTTGAGAAAACAAACAACGAAGAATTTTTTTAGGTCTATAGTAATTGGGCTGCTTCAATTTCGAAGCAATGGCCGTAAATCTTTGTTCGGAGAAAGGTAAAAGTTCGTCGATCATCCAGCTTTTCACAAAACGCCGCCCGGTGATTGGGTTAATTATGCCTGCCGCCACTAACGAAGAACTTCGTTCATGATGATTATCAATAACACAAATAGATTTTTTGGCCTCTAATAACTCTTGACAAAGCAGAGAACCTGCCACTCCCTGTCCGATGATTAAGTACTCACAGCTATACTTCATTTACAACTGATTCAAAATTTCTCTGTCTGACTTTTTGAGGGATGCTACTACGAGATCATAGGAATGATCAATCAATTCCAAGACTAAGCGATCGTCCAAATTTTTTTCGCAATAAACGGTATTCCAATGTTTTTTATTCATGTGCCAACCGGGAATAATGTCAGGATGACTGGCTCTCAATTCTATAGAGCGTTCGGGATCACATTTCAGATTTACTCGAAACTCTTCTTCATCCAACCCAGTTGCAGAGAACATTTTGCCCATCACCTTATACACTAATGTGTCGGGGCCAAAAGGCAAAGTTTCCTCTACCCCTTTTTTGGCTAAACAATATTCTCTAAATTCTTCGATATTCATAAATCCATGTTGATAAGCTCAAAGGTAGTTTACCTTAAATAGTCCACCAAGATTTTTATTCGTCTAAATAGCATCTTAGAGAATTGGAGAATGAAGTAAATACACAAATCGGCAATTTTACTTGTGAAATAAGGTAATATTGCCTACATTGTGGTAAATTTAGTTGTTATGCGAGGATTAGATCTACCGATGAATACCATTCCCGAGCGGATTACCGACAGTCAGGTCATGGGATTACTCAAATCCAATAGCATTGATTGGACCTATGTCCAGTTCGCCAAAGAGTTTACCAATGTTCGAGATGAGCTTTTATCGGAATGGCTCAATGTAAGTGTCAAGACATTCAGGAGTTATAAAAAGAAAGATGCCGAGCTTAAGGACAATCTTAAGGAGCATGTGATATTATTGATATCCCTGTTCAAGCACGGACAGGAAGTCTTTGGAGACCAGCTAAATTTTCTCAATTGGCTCAAAGCAAATAACTTTCACTTAGATGATGAGCAGCCCATCGATTATTTGAATACTGTATCCGGGATTCGCTTTATAGATGATAGATTGACAGCGATGGAGTTCGGTGATAATGTCTAAGACCCAATGGAAGTATTTAGAATATCGTCCGCCAAATATGCTAAAACGCTTAGTACTTCAGGTGCCGCTAATCGTTGGAATAAATTTGGACAACATGTAATTTATTGTTCTTCTTCTCGATCACTTGCTTCCATTGAACTAGTTGTACATCGGGCATCTATTCAACCTTTGGGAAAATATAAAGTGATGGTACTTCATCTACCGGATAGCCCAAAACACTATGAGGAATTTCAAATTAAGCAATTACCCAAAAACTGGAGAAGTTTAGGCGCATATGCAGATTTACAAAAATTAGGTTCAAAATGGTATGAAGAAAAGAAAAGTTTGATTTTAAAAATTCCTTCAGTAGTTGTTCCACAAGAATACAACTACATCATTAATACTTCTCATAAAGATTTTAAACCAAAGATAAAACTAGTGACCACGGAACCTTATTTTTGGGACACCAGACTATTCTAAACCTTCGGCACTACTCTAGGGTCTATCCATCCATAAATCAGGTCCACTAAAATATTCAGGATTACAAAACTCGCAGCGGTAAATAAAACAGCACCTAAGATCACAGGAATATCATAGGCTAATAAAGCCTGGATTGTCAGCAAGCCCAATCCATTATAGCCAAAGACATTTTCAACAAAAAATGCTCCAGCTAAGAGACTGGCAAACCACCCACTGGCTGCAGTGAAAACTGGATTTAGTGCATTACGCATTAAATGCCTTTTGATTACTTTTCCAAAAGATAAGCCTTTTGCGGAAGCTGTTCGAATATAACTTTGTCCCAATACATCCAAGCTTGCGGCACGGGTGAGTTGAGTGATAATGGCTATCGGTCGAACGCCAAGGGCTAATGCTGGCAAAACTAAATTTTTCCAAAATATTTTTTCTTCCCCATAATCATCCAAACCTACTAAACCGCCTTGAATTTCAAGTCCTGTCCAAGATTGCAGCCAGTAGCCAAAAATTAATGCGAATAAAATTGCAGTCACATAAGATGGAAGTGAGATTCCCAAAACGGACAGACTCACAATGAATTGATCTATCCATCCATCTTTGTTTAAGGCTGCAATTAATCCAAATAGAATTCCAATCACTAAAGCAATTGTGATTGCAATTAAAGCGAGCAATAAGGTTCTTGGAATCGCTTCTGCCAACATGGTAGAAACTAATCGACCTTGTTGAAATGATTCTCGGAGGTAAGGTTTTTTGAAAATGAATATTCGACCTGCTATGGAAAATACTTTAACGTAACTATAGTTCTTTAAAACTGGATGCTCATTGTTCAAAAAATTTATAGGACTTAGATCTCTGAGGTAATAACCAAGTTGAACATAGAGTGGCTTATCCAAACCTAACAATTGTGTTTTTTCTTTTACCGTTTCTACATCAGCTCGTTGTCCGAAAGTTAATCTTGCGGGGTCAACTGGTGCCAAATAAATAATACTGCTGATCAAAAGTATTACCATGAATAATACTAGCACTCCGTAAGCCAACTTTCTAAAAATAAAATGCTGCATTAGGTAGCGTTGATTAAGAAATCAGAATTTGGCTTATTGAATTGTCCTATAGCCTCTAATTCAAAACCATTATCTTTCATAATAGAAATGAATTCACTAGCATGGTTTGGAGCAACCGCACAGAGCAATCCCCCACTCGTCTGTGGATCGCAACCGATGGTTTTTGTGAATTCATCTTTGACTTCAATATGCTGGCCATAGCTTTGCCAGTTACGTTTTGTGCCTCCGGGGATGGCCCCCTTGTGAACATATTCGAAAATGGCTTCTTGATCAAGTAATGGAAATTTATTTGGAAAAAGTTGCGCACTTAAATTTGCTCCTTTGCACATTTCAACCAAATGACCAAATAAACCAAAGCCAGTAACGTCCGTTAATGCATTCACCCAAGGTTTTTTTGCCAACTCTACTCCAATGTCATTTAACTTTAACATCGAGTCGATGGCCAACTGTTGGTGTTGTGCTTTTAGTAAACCTTTCTTTTCTGCAGTGGCTAAAATTCCAACTCCAAGGCCCTTAGTTAAGAATAATATATCTCCCTCTTTGGCGGCACCATTTTCTTTAAGATTTTCTATTTCTACTTTCCCTGTGACCGCTAATCCAAAAATAGGTTCAGGACAATCGATAGAGTGTCCTCCGGCAAGCGGAATTCCTGCTGCCTCGCATGACATTCGTCCACCCTCGATTACTGTTCCGGCAATCTTTGGGGAGAGCTTATCAATGGGCCAACCAAGAATAGCAATTGCCATCATTGGTTTTCCACCCATAGCATAGATATCGCTAATGGCATTTACCGCAGCGATACGTCCGAAAGTTAGTGGATCGTCCACTATAGGCATGAAAAAATCTGTCGTACTAATGATTGCCGTTCCGTCGCCTTGATCAAATACAGCTGCGTCGTCTCGCTTGTCATTTCCCACTAGAAGATTTTGGAAAATTTTTTGACTTTGCACTTCACCCAGCATTTCGCTCAGAACAGCAGGTGCAATTTTACATCCACATCCCGCACCATGACTATATTGCGTCAATCTGATTTCCTTTTCCAACTCCTCTATTTTCATTGTTCGCTTTTTACAGAATCTATATTTTCACAAAGGTACTGGATTAATACTTTCGCATTTTCTTGGAAGTTCATTTTATCGAAGTTAATTAACTTTATTTCCGGAGCGTCATTCCGCTCAAGCATATAGTTGTAACTCTTATCATAATAATCCAAGGCAATTTGAGTTGCGCCAGGAAGGTCATTATCGTTTAGCGCTTCAATAGCATTTTTATACAAGTTTGGTCCGAGTCTTTTTTTAACTCGATCAAAAGAGGCTTTCAAATCCTCAATGGGATAATTCCCGTAAGTTCTAAGAATATAGTCAAATCTTTCCTTTACTGGAAAATCAATATAAATCAAAGGGGCTTCCTTTAACTGATTCCAAAAGCCTTCGTATATATGTACTGAACCAATCAACCTAGATTCATTTTCAACCCAAATCCAATCGTTGTGATTTAACTTATTTATTTCGTAGTATAGTTTATTTTCAAAATGCTCTATGCTGGGTTGGTCGGGTTCATTGATGGCTCCAAATGCCGAACCTTTATGATGGGCTAATTCTTCAAGATCTATCATCTGTTGCCCTTGGGATTCGAGTGCCCTAAGTATTTCGCTTTTTCCGCATCCGGTTCTTCCACCTAAAACGATAAGCGGATACTTTTGAGATTCGAAAGCCGATCGTATATAATTTCGATAGGCTTTATATCCGCCTTCGATATACTGAACGACATAACCTGCTTTTTCAAAAAGCCAACTCATGCTTTGACTTCTTTGTCCCCCTCGCCAACAATAGCAAACGATTGAATTCCCGGTCGACACTTTATCTAATTGGCGAATATAAGTCGCCATTTTAGTTCCAACTAAATCTAAGCCCAATAAGAATGCATCTCTAGGCGAATCTTGTTTAAAACTTGTCCCAACTTGTTCTCTTTCTTCATTTGAAAAAAGTGGAATATTTACTGCACCCGGAATATGACCTTGTTGAAACTCTGCTGGCGTCCGAACGTCAATTAGGCAATGCGAATCTGAATTGTTCAGAAAGTCATTGATCATCATCGAATTGTTCGGTTGTCCTTTCATAATTCTAGTTCAATCGGAAAATTAATCTTCCCATTTTACCACTCGACTTACTGCTTTTTTCCAACCGGCATATAGTTTGGTCTTCTCTTTTTTATTCATTTTAGGAATGAAGGTCTTATCTGGTTTTATTTTAGAATTCAAATCTGAAATATTCCAAAATTTTGTTGCAAGCCCAGCTAAATAGGCGGACCCCAAAGCAGTGGTCTCTATTATTTTTGGTCTTTCGACATTTGTTGATAGGATGTCAGCTTGAAATTGCATCAATAAGTTATTTGCTGATGCTCCGCCATCCACTTTCAATGTTTTCAATTTTATGTTGGAATCCTTTTCCATGGCTTCCAAAACATCTGTTGTTTGATAGGCTAAAGATTCTAAAGTGGCTCTGATTAGATGTGCTTTGGTTGTTCCTCGAGTCAATCCAAGTATTCCTCCCCTTGCATACATGTCCCAGTATGGTGCGCCTAAACCGGCAAAAGCTGGAACTACATAAACGCCATCAGTACTGGGGACCTTCATGGCAAAGTATTCAGAATCTGGGGCAGAGTCAATGATCTTTAATCCATCTCTTAACCATTGAATAGCGGCCCCAGCGATAAAGACAGAACCTTCTAAGGCGTATTCTACTTTGCCGTTAATACCCCAAGCTATTGTGGTAAGTAATCCAGATTTTGAGGCAATTGGAGTTTTACCAGTATTCATTAACATGAAGCAACCTGTGCCGTAAGTATTTTTGGCCATCCCTGGTTTGAAGCAACGTTGACCAAAAAGTGCAGCTTGTTGATCTCCTGCAATTCCTGCAATAGGAATTTCTCCTCCAAATAAACTGGTATTGCCATAAATTGCACTAGAGTCCTTGACGGTTGGAAGCATGGAAATGGGAACATTCATTTCCTTTAATAACTTCTTATCCCATTTTAAGGTTCGAATATTAAAAAGAAGGGTTCTGGATGCGTTGGTATAATCTGTGATATGCAAAGCACCCTCTGTTAATTTCCAAATTAGCCAACTATCGATGGTTCCAAAAAGTAATTCACCTTTTTCGGCCCTTTTACGGGCCCCCTTTACGTTATCCAATAACCAATTAATTTTGGTGCCTGAGAAATAAGCATCGATAACTAAACCAGTCTGCTTGCGGACATAGTTTTCCAATTTTCTCTTTTTCAATTTATCGCAAAACCCGGCAGTTCTTCGATCCTGCCAAACAATGGCATTATGGATGGGCTCACCAGTTTGCTTATCCCAAACAACTGTTGTTTCTCTTTGGTTGGTTATTCCTATTCCTGCAATATCGGCAGGTTTAACCTTCCTTCTTTTCAATAAGCTTTTTACCACTTTGAATTGACTATTCCAAATCTCTGTAGCATTATGCTCAACCCACCCCGGTTTGGGGTAAATTTGAGTAAACTCCATTTGCTCAGAATCCACAATTTTTCCCTTCTTATCAAATAAAATAGCTCTAGAACTGGTAGTTCCTTGATCGAGAGCGAGTATATACTTGGCCATAATTATTGATTGTTCCACAAAGTAAACTTCCCAGCTCAATTTTCCGAATTATTAAGTTGTATTGGACTTTAAGTAGATAAATTTTCTTAGAAGTATTGTTTTAAAACAACTGTGGTTAAAATTGGTTTTATAGCTTTGCAAGGCTAATTTTTGAACAAATGATCCAAGTTATAAAAAAGCCTTTTGGCGAGATTCCTCAATTTTCCGAAAGGGATAAGGCCTATACCTTGTCAGATGAAAGGTTAAAG
>CALGJW010000216.1 GCA_937930025.1 uncultured Saprospiraceae bacterium
TGATGGATGGTTTTTTCGTTCGGTCGCGTTAATTCGATAGGTACGTTCGGTCGCGCCGGTGGTTCGGTCGCGCCGGTGGTTCGGTCGCGCCGGTGGTTCGGTCGCGCCGGTGGTTCGGTCGCGCCGGTGGTAGAGACGCAATGCATTGCGTCTCTACCACCGGACAAACCATGGGAACCAATGAAAAACCGTCAAAAATCAACGTAAAACCAACAAAAAATTATCAAAATTCCGAAAAACAATAAAAAATCATTAAATTACTGCAATAACCAATACCATCATCCAAACCCCAATTGGAAAAATTCAAAAACAAATATCGCATCCAATCTGCACGATTAACCAACTGGGATTATGGCAGCAACGCGGCGTATTTTGTAACCATTTGTACCGCAAACCGGGAACATTTTTTTGGGGAAATAAAAAATGGTGTGATATGTTTAAATGAAATCGGATCCATTGCCCACAACGAATGGTTTAGATCCCCAATTATTCGGCCTGAAATGAATCTGCAATTAGGGGCATTTGTGGTCATGCCAAATCATATACATGGAATCATCATCATTGGTCGCAATAATTACAATAAAATAGGGAACAGAACTGCGGGGAACAGATTTGGGCCACAACGCAAAAATTTGGCGTCTACAATTCGCGGATACAAATCTGCGGTTACAACCCACGCGAGGAAATTAGCCATCGATTTTTCCTGGCAACCACGTTTTCATGATCATATCATTCAGGATGAAAATTCCTACGGCCGGATTAATAATTACATCATCAATAATCCTAGTAATTGGAAGAAGGATAGGTTTCATGGCCTGTCAACTGGCAGGAAACAGGAATTGGAATCTTGGGAAATGGAATAAATTTCTTAGATGACCTTACGGACAGAATCGCTATTTGCGTTTAATTCTTCAACACCCGAATCAACAAACTCTCCAGGCCTAAAAAGATTAATGCGAAGATAATACACCAGCGCCATAGGATAATCCCTTGAGATTGATTTCCGACCAATTGGGATAGATCAGCCTTAGATACATTATCCAGAATCCGCATATTAGGACCGATCATAGCTTCCAATTCGGCTGCGCTTACATAGGATAGATTAGATTCCTTTCTGTTGAAATTGAAGCCAAAGGAACCAAGCTGCTTTTCGTTTTCTAATTCTAAATCATAAAAACCAGCGTTGCTCAATTCGTTTCCTAATCCTAGCAAAACTTGATTACCAATGATCTGTTGTTCCGGAATAAAGGCTCCTTGGTCACCGGCCAATTTGTAGACTAGCTCTCCTTCCGAAATTCTATTCTCTGCGATGATCTGATCATCTAAACCAATCGTATACGCAATCTTATTTTCTTTGTCTCCTATGATGGCCGATTTGTAAAGCAATGGAACAAAAACTTCTCCGTTCCTAGCTAGATCATTGTAGTCTGTGTTAAGCGGTGCCGCACAAAGGAATAAATAGCCCTTTCCTTTTTTATATTTTCCTAAATAAGTAGATCCATCTCTATAGGTCATGATTCGCTCCTCCCCTCTTCCAGTGAGGCTTGACATTTTATAAGATCCTTTTGAAGAAGGTAAAGTGATATTGGCATTTGCTCTTTCAAAAACATCATTGAAAATAAATTCTTCGGTATTTATTGAGGCAACCTTAAGCGGTAATTTTTCAAAGCTTTGCAAAGTGTTTGCGCCAAACTCAGTTAGGAATGTGCTGTAATTTTGAATATTGGCAGTTGCTGAAGGAAAGATTAATAAATTCCCTCCGTTCACTAAATATTGACTGAGTTCATTGGACAAACCAGAACTTATGGAAGCCAAATCATTCAATACGATTAGTTCGAAATCTCTGAAAGAACTGTAGTCTATTTGATTCGTACGCTGCGTACTCAATTCGAAATAAGGCATCCCTTCAAAGGCAGCTGATAAGTAGGCATTTTTGGCGTTATTCTGAATGGAAAGTACTTTTACTTTTTCTACCACTTCATAAGTGAAAAAATATTTATCATCAAACTGCACTGGGTAATCTGTTATTTCCAAAGTGGCTTGGTGCCATCCAGTTTTCAACACTGTTAAATTAATGGTATCTGTCACACTGGATCTTGCTGGAATCTTTATCGTTCCGATAGGCTTTACTTGCCCTTCCTCTTTTATGGTCAAACGTACATTCTCTGCCAACTCATCAGAATGATTTCTTATTCTTACGACTAATTCATTTGTTTGACTAACCATTTGTATGGGTGCATCAAACCAGGCAGAATCTATACTGATATTCCGCTCTTGAATAGATTGCAATGGAGCAAGATTAACTTCCAAAGTAGTATCAGAAAAACTTTGAAGGTCGGCAATGTTTTTTTGAAAATCAGACAAGACATAAGCCGAGGTAATTTCTGAAGTTCCGGAATTCAGTGCTTGTTGTTGTCTAGCCAACACCTGACTTATATTTCTAACGGAAGGGGAAACTTGGATTTCATCAATCATGCTAAGCGCATCCTCCTGAGACATTAGCCTTTGATGCTTTCCTTCAAAATCATTGGTCAATATCTGAAAGCGATCATCTACTTTGAATCCTTCGATGATTTCTCTGGCTTTTTGCTTTGCTTGATTGATCAAAGGAACATCTTGGCTCAAAGAATTCATGGAATAGGAATTATCCACGAATACACTCACAGAACGCTGTCCTTTCTTTACCTCTCGATCTTGTGGAATAAAAGGTTGGGCGAAGGCCAAAATGATGGCCGCGAAGGCTAATAGACGCATCAGCAAAACCAAGAAATTCTTTATTTTTCTTCTCGAATTGGTTTCTTCCTTGACCTCTTTTAAGAACTTAACGTTAGTGAAATATACCTTCTTAAATCGTCTGAAATAAAACAAGTGGATCAACACAGGTATTGCTAGTGCGCCCAAGGCCCATAAAAAGGAAGGAAATAGAAATTGCATAGTCTCTTAAACGTCCAGTATTACTATAAAGTTGCTGTTGAAAAGGGCTTTACAAGGCCCATTTACAAGAAACTACAATGTCATCTCAAGGCTTAACGAATTAGGGTTACATCTCCTTTAAACAATTCAGTCGTTCCATCAATGAATGTAATTTTGGCGAAATATACGAAGACCCCGGGATTCAACGGCTCATTAAGTAATTCACCATTCCACCCATGTGCAGGATCATTGGGTAAAAAGTCTTCATCTTTAAATACTATTTCACCCCATCTATCAACGATAATGAATTTTTCAACCTTATCAATAGATTGAAGGTTGGCAAAAATGTGGAAAATGTCATTGCTCCCATCATCATTTGGTGAGAATGCATTTGGAATATAAACGTCTCTATCTCGTTTAACTCGAACTAAGATTTCATCTGTGGCGGGACAACCATTGATATCGGTAACTACGATTCGATAAGAGGTTGTTGTCAGCGGACTAGCTATTGGATCTAAGCAATCAGAACAAGAAAGTGATTCTGTTGGACTCCATAAAACGGTTCCCAATTCGCTAATTGGAAAACTCAAGACCGTATTCAACTGAGTGTTATCTCCTAATGAAATTTCAATTTCTCCTTGAAGTACCACTTGCACTGGAAAGGTTTGAGGAATAGTAATATTTTCCTTGTAAGTACAACCTATAGCATCTTGAATATATACTTCATAGTCGCCCGGAGGGAGGTTTGAAAAAGTAGAAATCTCATGCAAATTAGATGAAGAATTAAGCCCA
>CALGJW010000217.1 GCA_937930025.1 uncultured Saprospiraceae bacterium
AGGCTATCATATTGTGGAGAAAGAACCTACTTATGAAGAGCGTAAAAAATATCCTAAGCTTTTATATTTCAATTTTAGTCGATCCACTGCACCATTTCGAACGGACATGAATGCCCCCGGAGGAAAATGGTTGGCGCGAATCATAGAGAATACTTTTGGAGAAAAACCTGTAAAAATTCGAATTATGGGCGGAACTGTTCCAATCGCATCCTTTATCAACGAATTGGAAATTCCTGCGTTCATAGTTCCAATGGTTAATCCAGACAATAATCAGCATAGTCCAAATGAGAATTTACGGATTGGTCATTATCTAAAAGCGATTCAATTGTTCGAAGGAATTTTTAAAACTCCGATTGATTATTAATTTGTGAAGTACGCACTATTCCTTTTAAAAGTATCTAGGCCTGGACTTTGGTTTGCTACTCTTTGGTTGTACTTATTACCAACTAGTCAGGACCCAACCATTTTAAATTCCATTCCATTTTGGCTTGGTTTATTCTATGTTTGTTTTCCGCTTAACTTATTGGTCTATGGTTGGAATGACAGTGTGGATTATAAGACGGATCAGTTAAATATTCGAAAGGATTCTTTTTGGTTTGGTGCCAAGGGAACACCAGCGCAATTAAAGCAATTGTGGAAACCCATCCTGATTACTCAGCTTATTTTTTACCCTATACTGATTTACTTTGGCGACTGGCAATTACTTCCATTATTGGCAGGAATGGTTTTGATAAACTACCTGTATAATCTTCCTGAGCATGGTTTGCGCTCCGCTCCACCTTTGGAATTATTATGCCAGCTTGGGTATTTGTTGATTGTTCCCTTAAGCATTTATATTAATCAAACTGGAGCTGTTCCTTGGCCCACGTATGTTTACTTATTTCTTTTTGCCATGCAATCTCATCTTATGGGAGAAGTGATGGATATTATTCCAGACAGGGAATCTGGACGTAGAACGACTGCCACTATTTTAGGTATGGAAAAAACAAAGCTGCTCATCATGGGGATAGTAGCTATGGAGATTAGTCTTCTTTTGTTTTACTATCAGGAATACATCTTTGGTGGCTTTCTTGGGCTTGGATTGCTTTGGTTGATTTTGGATTTATTTTTCATATACAAGGCAAAGGCCTATACGCTAACTCAAATGAAAGTGTTTGCATTGGGTTCTAATGTGCTGGCTATTTTGAGTATGGTTTATGTTTGGTGGAGCGGGTGTTTGTTGTAAGGTTGTCAATGTTTAAGAAAAATCAAAAGTTCGTATCAGTTTGAAAACCAAAAATGTACCGTAAGTTCTAGAAAGGTCAATTCCTTTGTCCTTGCAATTGCCTAGAATATTACGTAAAATTGAATGTACAAATGGTGCATCTTTCAAATCTAAACTCAATTAGAATATGAATGCAATTACAATAACTTCTTTAAGGGCTAAGTTGAAGTACTACTTCGATAAAGTCAGTAAATCAATGGATGTCATAATTGTCCCGCGAAATAACAATGAAGATGATGCTATCGTAATCATGTCAATCAAGGAATATAATTCACTAATTGAAACTGATCACCTAATGTCGACTGCCACAAATAGAAAAAGATTAAAGCAATCGATTAAACAGTTAAAGGATGGTGATAAAACTCCTTTTTCTCTTGATGAGTAAGATCAAGTACGACGACTAAGGACTAGCATTTTCTGGTGAACAGATTATTTCTATTGATTATGATTTCAACATCTCCTTTTCCAATTAGAAATTTTAGTGAAATGTAAAACCCTACTTCAATTTCACCGCATTCGTCCTCTCCAACAATTTCTTATCCGCCGGACTAATTTTCCAGTCATTTTGAAATATGCCATCCACCAATACTTTGTCCTTTTGATAAACAGCAAAGTCTTTAAACTGACTCATTGCAAAGACTACTTTGGGACTAGCATACTTGCTTAATCCATCGATCTTATCATTATGCTCTGGAGCATCTAAAATTGAAATGCCAGTATTTACAAAAACGTATCGACCGTTGTTTGGATAAATTAATGCCATTCCATAGTCTTCAGAATTGGTCAATTCCATAGGTAACTGATCAGCAAATTGATCGATAACCGCATTAGTATTTTTATCTCCAAACAACACTAGATGTGCTTCTTTGATATCTGACTCTCTCACCTCACTATCTTTCAAAACTCTGGGGAAAACCATAATTCTTCCTAAAAATTCTCCGCGATAGTACGACCACTCTGAAGCCGTTTGTGCGACTTTTCTTCTGCGTTCCAATTCCGCCTCATCAGGATTATCTGCTGTTCCGTATACATAAATATGCCGATCCGAAAGTACATCTTTCATTGGGCCTTCCAACCGATCTTTCTTTGCCAATCCGGTAGGAGCATAATTGCCTTGAGTCCATTTGCTCCCAGTTTTTATTAATGTGAGGCTACTTTGATTGTCAAGCTTTAAACTCGTCCCATCAATTTCAATTTTTAGCTTTTTCTTTGCATTAAATTTTGCGTGTTCGGTTAAATTTAGTGTAAGCGCAGTAATATAATTGGTAGAAATCGCAAGTGCGTTATCAGCAGTGAAGTTGGCATCTACACTCGCTGTTTGTCCTGGGTCGAATTCATTAATCGTAACCCAATACGCTTTTTGATGACGGTAATGTTGAGTTGCATATTTCACTCGATCTGGATAAAGATTTCTTTTGTGTTCTGCGAACCAATCGAACACTTGCGCTTCTTTGTAAGCGTTCACCCATGAGTCATGTTGTACATCAGGATATTCTTCATATTGTACAGCGACTCCTTCCTTTTTCATTTCCTCTACCCATGCTCTGGTTCCTTCTGGCGGTACCACTCCGTCTGCTCCTCCTTGGTGAAAAAACAAAGGAATGTTTAAAGCATTAGCTAATTTTTCTTTGGAGCCAGTTGGCGGTGCTGGACAAACAGGTGCTATGGCAGCCCAAATATCCGGATAGGCCAATCCTATCCAAAGTGAACCACCACCACCCATTGACAAGCCGGTTAGATATGTTCTATCCTCATCAATGCGAAACCTTTTTTTCACATCAGCTAAGACGTCTAGTACATCCTTTTCTGCAATTCCTTGGTAACCCATTGTTCCACGAGCATAAGGCGTAACCACTATAAAATTCCTATTATCAAACGGCTGGAAATACTTGCTTGCTTCTACGTCAGTTTCTCCGGGCACATTACTTTTTCCGAAAACTCTTTTCAATGCCAATCGATGATTAGAACCAGCTCCATGAAGCATGACTACTAATGGATATTTCTGTGCTTTATTAAAATTTGGAGGAATATAAAGTCCATAAGGTTGTTCGGTATCATCCACTGATGAATGAAAACTATTGACCTGAGGTCCGGAACGCATCAACTGCGCATATTGATCTGTAGGCATTAGGAGTAATAAACAAGTGATTATAATGAGCGCCAAATTATTTTTCATGAAAGTGATTTTTATTGAAAATAAAAGTACTAAAACTAAAGAAGTAAACGCCAATCAATTTGGAAAGAAGTATCATTATTCGTCTCAAACAGTCAGTTCAATCCGATTAGATTCTGGGTCTAAAATGACAGATTCATAATAGCCATCGCCAGTAGTCCTAGGTTCTCCTACGACACTAAACCCATCGTTTCGTAATTGATTAGTCAGCTCATCCACTTTTTCTTTACTCCCTACACTAATTGCAAAATGCGCCAGGCCCATTAATTCCTGTTCTGAATCAACTAGGCGTTCCGCTATGTCAGGACGATGCATCAATTCA
>CALGJW010000218.1 GCA_937930025.1 uncultured Saprospiraceae bacterium
CTCCATGTTTTTACAGAGGATTTTGACGATAGTGGTAGCCTTGATATTGTATTGAGTAAAATGTATAAAAAGGAACTCGTTCCGTTAAGAGGAAAAGAATGCTCTTCTGAACAAATGCCTTTTATTTCGAAAAAATTCCCAACCTATAAAGAGTTTTCCGAATCTTCCCTAACTGATATTTATACTGTTGAAAAACTAGATAAAGCATTACATCATAGTATATACTCTTTATCCAGTATTTATTTAGAAAATAATAATGAATCTTTTTCAATAAAAAAACTTCCTATCGAGGCTCAATTTTTTCCCATTTTGGATATGGAAATATATGACTTTGATGGGGATAAAAATTTAGATGTTATTTGCGCTGGAAATATATTTGAGACCGAACCAGAAACTCCAAGATATGATTCCGGAAAAGGACTTCTACTTTTTGGCGATGGCAAAGGAAATTTTAAAGGCTCGCCTAAAATGAAGGATAACGGAATATTTCTGTTTGGTCAAGTCAATGAGATGGAAATGATATTACTGGGGAGTAAGAAAATTCCTACACTAATAATAGGAAACAACAATGCTCCGGTTCAATTTTATGCTTTACGCAAATAGACAATTAATTTCTTTTTGAAAAAGTTAGATGCAACTGCGTTTAAAACAGTCCTGCTTGCCTTGCCAACTTGAAGTACAATGGCCTTAAATTATTTGCCAATTTCTTAAAATATCGGTTATATGGCATGGCCTCTAATGCATTGATCATTTTTTCCTGGGTCTCTTTATCGAAATTACACATCTCTTTTATCAAAGAGTATGAAGTTCCATATTTCTCATTTATGGCATCTATAATATCTGTCTCGGTTAAAGGGTGAAGATCTTTGAAATGTAGAAAAGTAGTTCGTTTTAATCCGTGGCCGTGTAGAAAATCCCTTAACATGTGATATTCTAACAAATTTATTTCTCCAGGAACTTTAATTCCGTATTTATTTCTATGGCTTCTTTCCAATAAAGTCTTAGCCGGCAAAATGACCAGACCTTGTGTTTGTAAATGGTGAACAAATCTTACGATGTAAGATTCTTCTTGAATCTTGATTCTTAGTACCGTACCTAGTCCTTTTGTTTTTTTCAAGACGATGTCTTGATTCATTTCTAAATTCTGGATAGCAGATTTTACTTGTTCTTTCGGAAGATAAATAATAGGATGAGAGTAGCCCATTGGATTGAGCCAAACATAATTTAAATCTGATAGTGCATTCCAAATAGATTGGAAGCTTGAATTCTTGTTCATTGGGACAAACGGGTTGTAGCGTACTTTATCGTGCAAAAACATTGCCTAATTTTCAGTGTGTTCAAAATGTTGACGAGAAAAAGATCTTAATGGTTGCTTATAGTTCAATTTTAGCCAAATTACTTGAATGGATCCATCCCTTGGAACCATCTTCAGCTATAATTTCCTTCCATTCTCCTAGTTCATTCGCGAGTTCTACTTTTGCTCCTGGATCTAAGCGCTGCAGAATTTCTGCAGACTGTTCAGGATTGGACAGGACTTCTATAGATTTTTCCAATATTACATATTCCTTAAATATGTTCAATTGATTGCTTCTAGAGTATCCAAACAACAAAAATAGAATGGCAATAAATAAGGATAAAAATAAAACAGGGACAAGCAACTTTTTGCTTAAGACTCTTCTTCTATAGAATAACAGTTGCCAAAGGCAATATGCTGCCAAACACAAGAAAATAAATCCCAAATAATTCCAAATTTTATGGGGAATGGCGGAAGCAGTAATTTTCCAGAGCGTTTTTGGGTAGAATTCGGGTAGTGGAGCGAAATTTTCAGACAATTCGGTTTTTATCCATTTGATGTTATTTGCCGTGGCCTTATGCCCTGGCTTTAATAAAAAGGCTTTCTCCAAATACAACCTAGCCAGGTCCAACTGGCCATTTTTAGCATAACTAGTCCCTAGATTATGGTATAATTCAAAGCTATTTAGCCCTTCATCATGTGCACTTTGATACAGGGTAGCAGATTTTTTATACGCTCCATTTTCAAAAGCGGTAGCCGCATCTTGTAGAACGGCCGATCCAAAAGAGGTAAAATAGACTAGTATTAAAAGGCTGCTAAGACTAAAGCGTTTAATTCTGCTCATTTATTAATAAATCCTTTTGCTTAGATTCTCTGGAAGGGAGTTCCGGAGTAGGAACCTCACTATCAGATTGTAAAGATGAGGAATTTATAGGTTGATTCACACTAGGTATTCCAATTTTTGGCTTCCTTAAGTCCTCAATGGTTTTAGGGCGAGTATCCCAGGCCCATTTGAATCCTTTTAGCTTCAGCCCTTCATGATCTGCTTCTCGCATTGGAAAAACATTTGATACTGGATCTTTGTATGCATTAATACTATTCAATTCTCCATCTCCAAAGTACAACATCATCTTATTCGACAGTGATTTATTGACTCCAAAGTAACCGGTCGAATCATCCTGTGCATAATAAACGGATTCTGCATTTCCATTTACCGACATTCGAGCGATTTGATCATTTTCAAAGAAGGCTACCATTTCTCTTCCTTGAATTTGGTTAAAAAATAATTCATCTTTCGTGTTGACAATCAGTGCATTTTTGTCAAACTTTATTCTATCGATACGTCCGCTATCCAAAAATATTTTTATCGTGTCTGCGATGAACTGAGAACTATCAGACCAAAGAATGGGATTTCCTTTTAAAACGAAAATAGAATCCTTACCAATAAAATTAATAGTATCACTTAGGCCTTGAAGGTCTGCTTTAAATATTCTTACGTCAGTATATCCAAGAAAATTCCTGCTACTATCTATTACGATACTATCTACAGAAATACTATCAACGGTAATACTCTCAAAGGACTGTAAGGTATCCGCAGCAATAAAAAGTGTATCTCCGCCTGAAATAGTTCTCATCATTGGTCTTCCTCCAGTAGCCACTAAAAAATCCGTATCCTTGTTATACCTAGTTTGTTCAGCATAGATAGTGGTTTGCTCCAAAGTATCTTCCCAAATTACATTTCCCATTGCAATGGCAAAGCCTGTTGAAGCATCATAATCTACCGTATCCGCTTGTAGCAATTGAGAACCATCTTCAATGAAGGAACGTCCATTCGTTTTAAATGCTTCATTTTTAGAATCGTATTCAATAATCTCTGCGGTTATTTCTTGTCCATCATCTTTATACACAGCATCTCCTTCTAAGAAAATAATATCTTTTCCTAGGTCATACCTAATTATATTGGCAGTGGCATTTTTATCCTTGTCTTTAAATTTAGCATCGCCTCTTAGCAATACCTCTTCTAATTGTCCATCATAGTTTATAATTTCAGCAGTTGCGATTTGATCTTCTTTTAAGTACTGAGCGTTCTCTCTGAATTCAGCAATCTTATTAGGCATATCATAGAACCCTGCTTCGCAATATATTTTTGAAGAATCTTGTTGGATTAAGGTCGGCCCATGAAAAGTCGCTACCTCAGTTTTAGTATTAAATTCTAATGTATCCGACTGCAAAGTGAAGCTGGAATCAACAATTACAACTTCATCGGAGAAAAAAGCGATATCCCGATTTATGAAATAAGACCCCTTTTTACTTCGCAGTTGTGCACCACCATTTGTTAAGAGTGCTCCTGTATGATAAGTCGCCACCTCATTTTGAAGGTTGTAATTTAATTGATTGGTAAAAAGCTGTTGAGAATCTTTTTCGAGTACAACGTTTCCAAATAGATCAGCGATTTCGGTTTCGCCATCGTACACTAAGCTATCGGCAAATACATTAATGGAATCTCCTTGCTGGATGATAATGTTTCCGTAAGCGACAACCTCATTTCCAATAATTTTAGCGGTATCACAATACATAAAAGTATTTCCTTGCCGTAATTCAACCTGACGAATATCTCGCATCAATAGTTTAATTACTTCTCCATCAGCCGAAATATATTCAGCAGCATCAGCAATATCCACAATGATTGGTTTTGAGTCAGAACTGTCTTGGGCCTCTATTTGTCCAGTGACCTGAGCAGACAGTACGCTAGTGCTAAAAATAGCTAATAGCAATATTAATATCCCACAAATTTGCTTCTGTAATAACATACAAGTAAAATAACGTTTGAAAAGGGCCGCTGTTGCCAAAGCAAGTAATCAAATTTCCGATAACAACTTTGCAGCCTGACGCCCTACTCCATTTCCAATTGCCACTCCCATTCCTCCCATTCGAATGGAGAGTAGCACATTTGGCGCAATAAATTTTATGATCGGGCTCTTTTCTTTTCCCACCCCAAGGATTCCACTCCAACTATCTTTAATCTTAATTTCTAGTCCGGGTAGAATATTCTCTTCGACTAATTTCAATAG
Organism: uncultured Saprospiraceae bacterium; assembly: GCA_937930025.1. Lineage (GTDB taxonomy): Bacteria > Bacteroidota > Bacteroidia > Chitinophagales > Saprospiraceae > JABDJM01. The sequence goes on from CALGJW010000218.1 coordinate 4,366, forward strand.
TTTATTTTTTATCAAATCATTTTCACCATATTCAGCGGTCTCTTCCTTTTTTATATCCCAATGTCTACCTCCACCAATCAACAAACTTTGACCAACGTTTCTAAAGTAAACGTAACCTTGGTCATAATGAAAACAACCTTTCAATTTTAGCTGTGGGATTGGTTGAGTTAGAATAACTTGATTTCTAGCAGGTTGAACATTGAGGTCCGGTAAAATATTTTTGCTAAAACCATTGGTTGCGAATAATAACTTTTTTGCCTGTAGGCTTTCATTATTCGTTGAACAAAGAGACACTTCCTCTTTTTCTGACTTATATTCTTTCACAGTGTATCCTCGATGAATATCAATCTCATTTTTTTGACATAACTGGATTAATTTTTTCATCATTTTCCCGGGGTGCAATTGCCCTTCGGCTGAATTAAAAATAATCCCAGCAATATTTTTCATCCCAAAAGTTTGATCAATGGATTTAAAAACTTCGGGGATTCCAATTATCGATTCTAAGCGCGCATTAATTTCCTTAATGTGCTTTATCGTTTCATGAAAAATTGCCTTGTCTTTTTGGAGAAATATTTCGTATCCACCAGTGTTCAAGTAGTCCATATTTTCATCCCCTACCAAGCTTCTCAATGACGCAAGACCTTGCCAACGACTTTGGACAAGGGCAAGGCTTTCTTTTATTCCATTCGAGGCGATATCAGCCAGGAGCTCAGTCATGGAACCAAAACAGGCGAATCCAGCATTTCTTGAAGAGGCGCCTTTCGGAAAAATTGCAGCATCCACTACACAAACTCTAGACCTTGGGTTTTCTTGTTTATAATAAATTGCAGCTGATAAACCGACAATACCAGCTCCTACGACTATTAATTCATAAGGATCAAAAAAAACTTCTTTTTCCCAATGGCTCAAATGATCATTAGTATTTTTCATTTGTTCGTAACCTGACTAAATATTTTTTTTCATTTTAGTGAAATTGGCTGTAATTCAGTGGCAGCCTTCTTTATATTTGCAAAAAGTACCTAATGATACAAAGAATACAAACGATCTTTCTATTTCTGGCATCGGGTGCTGCATTTGGCCTTTTTGGACTACCCTTTGCGAGCACAGATACCACTTTGAGCAATTCTGCCTTGTTTGCGGATAGCTTCTATTCCATAAATGATAATATTGCTTTACT
>CALGJW010000219.1 GCA_937930025.1 uncultured Saprospiraceae bacterium
TACATCAAAAAGGAATTGAGATAGAGATCGCTACTCCGAAAGGTGGTTCGATCCCTTTGTACCATAAATTTGATACGACAGAAGCCTTACAAGTCGCGATGGAGTCAGCATACTTTTTAAGCAAGAGTAGCAATTCTAAAATGTTAAGTCAAATAAATATCGCAGACTATTCGGCTATAATAATCCCTGGAGGATATGGCCAATTCGCAGATCTACATGGAAATGAGCTCGTTGCTAAAATGATCGTTACACTTTATGAAAACAATGGCATAGTTGGATCCCTAGGACATGGGACTGCTTTACTAGCCCCTCTTAAATTAAGCACTGGTGAATACCTCGTAAAAGATATAACTATGACTTGTTTTCCAAATTGGAATGAGAAAAAATGGATGACAGAGTCCGATCATGGCAAGCTCCTACCCTTCTTTATGGAAGATGAATTGAAAAAAAATGGGGCTGATCTAAAGATCTACGATCATGAAAAAAAGATCAACGATGAAATTTTAGATGCGGAAAAAAGAATTGTCACTGCTGCCTTTGCGGACGGAGGAAAATTTGTAGCTACCAAGGTTGCTGAACTGATTTCAATTAAACAGAATTAAAAAAAGGATACTTGTTTGATTGAAAGGTTCTAATAGATCATACTAGTCTTAAAACAACTTAAAGCAATTGCAAAAAAAGAGGGTCAACCTAGCTAGATTGACCCTCTTTTCATTCCATCAAAGAATATTTACTTAGAAGTCCTTTTGATAAACAAATTAATATCAACTTCCGACAAGCCTTTTACATTCCCTGCGTGTCGAGCGACCACTACTCCATCCGAAGGTTGATAAATATTCCAATATGGATAGGTTCCTGTAGTTACGTTTCCACCTTCTGATGCCTCATACAAAACCAGGTATCGATCATCTTTTGTCAAAATAGCTTCGTTTAATTCTTCGAATGAAACGACTTTAACCTTATGTGGATATGCTTTTGCTAAATCATCCGCTGTAAAGCGCTTGGATAAATTTTCCTCAGAAACCAATAGCGTTTTTTGCTTTAAAAGATGTCCATATTTTTGTGGCAATTCTTTCGTAGGCTTCTTGAAGGTGTTCAAGTTTCTTAGCATAAATTGTCCATGCATCATCGCATAAGCTAAATCTGCATGATCCAACTTGTTGAAAGGTAAGCGAACAGACAATATTTTCTTGGTGTTCCCTTCTCTGATATCGAAAGTGCCTTCTCCACCCTGAGTAGACAATTTGGTCACAAATTCACCAACGATGGTTCCTTTATTTTTTCTTGCATACTTATATGCCTCCTTTTCGATCATAAATTTGCAATCCATTCCTTCCTCCCAAAATTTGCTTGCCGCCTTTTTGATTCTTTCATTTTTTTGCTTTGCTGCTGCTACACGCTTTGGGTTTTTAAACCCTTCCCAGGCTAATACAAACACGATTGTATTGGCATCAATTGGATTAGTTGGATTAGTTGCAAATGTGATCTTAGGAAAGGTAAATACCAATGCTAAGACTAACAAGAGTAATAGTTTAATGGAGCACTTCATTTGATAGATTTAATTGAATTTGTATTATAAGTAGGAGGGAATATTGCATGATTGCAAAATGCATTCCAATTTCAGCGTACATACAACGGGCCATGGGAATTCTGCGCGTTAGAATTATACCTATCTTTATAGGAGAGCAAAAGGAACTCAATCATTAATTGAAAATAAAGCATTAGTCGAATTGGTCCAATCGTTTGAAGAGTAGACCAATCTTTTTCAAATTATAAGCTTAACTTCGAATTCAATCAAAATAATAAAAATTGATTCAGAAAAAAGAATGGGCAAACCTTATTCCTTTACTAGGTATCCTAACTTTTGTAGGACTCTACATTTTTTCTTCCAACTTGTACCCGGGAGGATCTCAGGCCGATTTGAATTCAGATGGGTTTGACTGGATTAATAATTACTGGTGTAACTTAGTGAATGAAAATGGAATGAACGGACAAGCAAATCCAGCTAGGTCTTATTCGATTTTGGCATTAGTTATACTTTGCTTGAGTCTTATGGTTTTCTTTATTCAATTTACCAAAACATTCGTAAAAAGTAGAATTTGGAAACAGGTAATAATTCTGAGTGGTATTCTTTCCATGTCCTGCTCCATCCTGATTTTCACAGCTTATCATGACTTGATGACCATTTTAGCCAGCGTATTCGGATTTTTTGTAGTGATAGGAATTATTCGAACCGTCTATCAAAACAATTTGACGATTTATAAATTCAGTGGTGCAATTTGCATAGTACTCTTGGGGATTAACAATTATATTTATTACTTCAATTACTATATTGAAGCTCTACCGTTATTGCAGAAAATTGCAATGGCCTTTGTTCTAATTTGGATATCGGGTTTGAACTTTGAAATGATAAAAAGAAAAGGATGGATCATCTAAATCAATTCTATGCCTCACTGAGTAACTTCTTACTTGGCAATAAATTGGAAACATCAATAAAGGGTTTTGAAAAGTCAGAAATTGAAAATTGCGAAAAGAACCATTCCATTCTTTTCCCAGAGGCTTACCGATTGTTTCTTTCAAGAATGGCCAAGACCGACCTAAGGATTTTTGATGGTCAAGATTTCAGCATTTCTGGATTAAAAGACGCCCATGAAGTTTCAAATGATCTACTCAAACAAGATAAAACGGAACTTCCCGACGAGGTCTTTGTTTTCACTCAATGGCAAGGCTATAATTTCTTTTACATAAATTTAGATGCCGAAAACCCGTCCGTAAATCTATATATAGAAGCAGGTTGCGAATCAGAAAATTCCCCGCATCAAACTTTAAAACAACCAAGAAAAAATAGTGCGTTAACTTTAAACTTAAATGACATTAAATAGTACATTTACTATATCCTATAATTTACCTCATCAAACCCTTCACAATGAATCCAACCAACATCATCACCGCCATTTGCAGCCTTTTATTGCTCAGTGTAGGCGTTGATAAATTTCTCCACTTTATTGATCCTCCTTGTTCATTAATGACTTCCATCTCCCCTACTCTTTGGAAAATATTAGGAGTGATACAGATTGCAGGTGGCGTTTTGATTTGGCTTGCTCAATCAATGAAAATGGTGAGCGTTTTCTTTTTGATATTCATGCTATTCTTTTCAGTCTATCATCTAGTAAATAACACAACGGATATAGGAGGATCAGTTTTCATGGCTGTCTTATTTGGCTTACTGGTTTGGAATCCAAAATTTATCCGCGGGAAGGAAAATATTTAGAGTGATCAAAAAGAAACTCCCAGGTTCTAAAAGCAGGTATTAGTCAATAATAATTCCGCCTAAAGATTTGGAATAAATATCTACTCTTTCCTTCAATCCTTTTATATCAATATGAAAATTTAGCACCTCTGACTTTAATAATCCAGTATTGATTTGATCACTGAACCAAACGTTTGAATAAGCCACGTCATCAATTGAAATCAATAGCGGGATATTTTGAGCAGAAAGTGCACTCAGTTGCTTGGCTCCGCTTTGATCAAATTGTAACCAAAACTCTAATTTCTGATTATCATAGGCTATATCAAGCACATTTTTTAAATTCAAATCTACAGGTTCTGTAAAGTAAAATGAAATGCTATCTGTATTGCTATCTATACGCTGAATAACATCAATGGATTGGTTCTCAATTAATTTTCTTCTGAATTTTGAAAACCATCGAAGGTTTAACTCTTTTTTATCATATCTAGCAATTATAGAAGCGTTCTTTTTTTCAGAAAAATCTAAAGCAATAAGATTCTTTTGTGAATTGATTATTTGCCTAACTGATTCCTCTTTATTGCTGGAAGTTGTGATCAACTTATCGATCCTTAATATATCGGATTGAATCAACCTCAAGAGTTCGTCCCGAAGATTTATCTTTTTCCTTTTTGAAATCAAGGAACAGTCTATTAGACAATTTTCTAGGATCTCAAATTCACAGGAAATGTTTTGATCTATTTTATTAATTCTATAGCAAAGATCATTTGCAAAAAACGATGTAGCGTTCTTATTGCATATTTGATTGCCAATATTAACTTTAATTTTTTTCTGTATACTTTGCCTTCCAATCTTACAAGAGAAAAGCGCAACAACAAGAACTACATAAAATAATCTATTCACTTTCTCCCTATTTTGTCATTTGTCACACTGATCGATTGTTTTCTTTAAGCTGGTATCGCAAAAGAAGCAAATCCTCAAGGGGTTTGCTACAATTGGCTTGACAAAATATTTTTTTCACAGATTCTTTCTTAATCCAATACGGCTACTTCCATCGGAATACCAATTTTTCATTTCCGCAAATTGTTCATACGCTTGTCTTTGATAAAATTTAATCGCTTTATAGCCAGAGGTCCATAGCCAAATATCCTTTACACCAATGCTTACCGCTTGCTCTTCTAAGCTTTTCAACAAATTGGTCCCAAGTCCCTTAGACCGATATTCTTTAGTAACAAAAAGGTCGGTAATAAAAAACCAACCTGAGTACTTTTCACCATTTTTGTATGCCAAACCAGATGAACATCCAATAAAGGAATTTTCTATGACAGCCACGAAGATGAATCTTTCTGAACGCTCTATTTCTATCCCTTCCTCAAGTGAAAGTTCATCAAAACCTAAGTTCATTTGAATAATTTCTTCCGCTGTCATTTCGCGGTTTACGATACGGACTTCATTCATTTTAAACTACCTGATTTTCTGGGCCCTCCTTAGAAAACCTATGCTATTGCTTTTTACCAGAGTAATAGAATCCTCTAAGTTAACAATAAAAAAATATTCAATTAAAAACAAGGCAACCAAAGCCTACCAAAACTACGTTACACTACTATATAAATGCCAAAGTCTTGCTATCATTGTACCCCGTTCTTATTAATGACCTAGGCCTTACATAAAGAATAAGTTATGAAAAAAAATATACTCCTA
>CALGJW010000220.1 GCA_937930025.1 uncultured Saprospiraceae bacterium
TGGCTCTAATCAAATCGAAATTTTATCAATCGAAGGAAACCTTAATACATATCCAGAAGATTTAGCCGGTACAGGAATAAATACCTTGGGAGATTTTATTAGTTGTTCTTCTTATCCTTTGTTTGATGACCACTACTTTCCTTTTAATTTAGGAATCCATTCCTTTCCTACTTTACTATATGTATGCCCAGATAAAAAAGTCTACCAAATACCATATTTGGACAAAGAGGAGTTGACTTTATTGATAGAAACTGGTTGTCCAGACAACTATGCTTATAACAACTTGGATTTACTCTACTTCTCCTGTGACTTGTCACCAACATGCGCTGAACAAGACTACGCTCAAACTTTGGTCGTTCAAAATAATGGACATAACACCGTCGAACACATTAGTCTAGCCTATAGTATTAATGGACAAACGGTTTCAGATTCTATAGGTTTTGATTTGTTTTTAGAACAATTTGAAACCGTAGAAATTCCTTTGGGAATTGGATCGATAAGCGAAAGTGCTGAAATGGAAGTAAATGTCCTACAGGTGAATGGAATCCTTGATACTTTTTCTGCGCACAATGAGATTGAAGCTATTAAGCCAGTTATAAAAACCGAGACAGCAGCACACACCATAGAAATTACTACAGATGCATTTGGGTATGAGATTTATTGGGAAATTCTCAATGGAAATGATGCTATTGTTGCATGGGGAGGAAACGAATTAGTGAGTCCAGGTGCACAGCAGCCGGCTTATGATCTTTTGGCAAGTAATAGTTATTACGCTTCTGATGTTACAGTAATTGAAGAGTTCTATCTAAATGATTTTGATTGTTACAAATTTAGAATCTATGACGACTATGGAGACGGAATATGTTGTAATTTCGGTGAAGGAAATTTTACCATTAGAGATTCTAATGGAAGGACAATCGTTGATAATCAATTATTTTTGGCAGAATTAGAAGTAGAATTTTTGTTTGACCCAACTTTTACTTCTGCGACCACAGAAATTTTGGAAAATACAGTCTTCTCTGTTTTTCCGAACCCTTGTACTACAAATCAACTCCAAGCAGAATTTTCCTCGAACATTTCTACCAATACAATCTTTTCAGTTTATAATGCCCAAGGCCAACTAGTCGGTTCTCATCCTCAAGCTGTTTCTGTGGGAAATAACAAATTTTCTTTAGAAGTTGAAGATTTAGAAACAGGAATATATTTCCTTTCTGCACCTATCAGTGAGGAGCTCATTACGAATACCTTTTCTGTAATCAGAGAATAGCACTGGTATTTCCACAGACATATTTATTACTTTTTTCCATTCGCTTTCATAGTTCGATTTACAAAGTATACCTTGTACTTGTATTATCTATTTTGTAATACTGTATGGCCTGATATACCCTAAAAGAATTATGCATATAGTAATTATCGGAAATGGCATAAGTGGAATCTCAGCGGCTCGTTTTATTCGAAAAATGAGCGACCACCAAGTCACGGTTATCTCCTCGGAATCAGAACATTTTTTTTCTAGAACAGCTTTGATGTATGTATATATGGGACACATGCGCTTTGAAGACATCAAACCATATGAGGATTTCTTTTGGAAAAAAAATAGAATCGATTTGCTAAAGGATCATGTCAATGCAATTCAATTCGATCAAAAAACACTAAACTTAGCAAAAGGCGGTTCATTTCAGTATGATAAATTAATTATTGCTACTGGTTCTGCTTCCAATAAATTTGGATGGCCCGGTCAAGATTTGGAAAAAGTTTATGGACTTTACTCTTTACAAGATTTAGAAGCGATGGAAAAATTTAGTCCCGGACTACAACGAGCGGTAATAGTAGGAGGTGGATTAATCGGAATTGAAATGGCCGAGATGTTTCATACCAGACATATTCCTGTTACACTTTTGGTTCGAGAACAAAGCTACTGGAGCAACGTCTTACCCGCTGAAGAATCCGCTATGATTTCTCGACATATAATCGAGCACGGTTTTGATTTACAATTGGGAACGGAGCTTAAGGAAATTCATGATGACGGAAATGGAAATGCCAATGCAGTAACAACAAGCAAAGGGGATAAAATTGATTGCGGTTATGTAGGACTAACTGCCGGCGTACATCCGAACGTAACTTTTTTAAAAAATAGTGCTTTAGAAATAAATAGAGGAATTGTTGTAAATGAATATTTAGAAACAAATCAAAAGGATGTGTATGCAATTGGGGATTGCGCAGAAATTAGTGCCCCGCAAAAAGGCCGTAGGCCAGTAGAAGCAATCTGGTATACCGGTAGGATGATGGGAGAAACTGTCGCCTATAATATCTGTAATAAGAAAGTAAAATACAACCCAGGAATATGGTTTAACTCTGCCAAATTCTTAGATATCGAATACCAAGTCTATGGGGAAGTCCCAGCTAAGGCCCCGGAATATTTAAGCAGTTTATATTGGGAACACGTGGATGGGAAAAAATCTATCCGAATAAACTATCACAAAGACACAAACGAAATTCTTGGGTTCAATTTGATGGGAATTAGATATCGTCATGAAGTATGTGAAAAATGGCTATCCAAAAAGACCAAAATTGAAACAGTTCTTCAAAATTTATCTATTGCAAACTTCGACCCAGAATTTTATAAAGAATATGAAAAAGAAATTATTGAAATCTATAATAAACAGACTGGAAAAAATTTAAGCTTAAAAAAGAAAAGAGGCCTTTCGGCGGTTCTAGAATTCTTAAAAAAATAAACCCCTAGCATGAATTTTATTCAAAAAATTGGACTTGCTTTATTCGTTGTAGCCATTGGAATATTTACACTTAGTCTAGGACTTGACAGTTACAAGCTAACTTCCGAAAGCCTACAAACTAAAACAACTTACCATAAGGAAGCTATTACCATTGCTGCCAAAAATATTGGTCTATGGGAAACTGAATTTGGCAATAACTTTGAATTCATTGGTCAACTAAAAACAGCAATTCAATCTGCAAATGAAAATCAGGCGGCTACTATTGCAACAAGTGGATTACCAAATGGAGTAGGGGAGTGGGACTTTAAAATTTACGAAACGGATGTCAAAGAATATATATTAAATACCACAAAGGCATCAAGCAATGGACTTGTCTCAAACAACAAGGGAATTTTCTGGTGGCTTACCATTGGCCTTGGCTTAATAGGAGGTCTGCTATACATACTTCCTAAGTTCAACTTAATTCCAGGAATTAAAAATGATCACATTTATCATCAGCCCCTTACTCGAGGATTGAAAGTAAATCTGAGATCTACTTTTTTAATAGCAACTATTATTGGTGTACTACTCTATGGCATTTCATATATGAATATGAATTTTGTCTGGCCGGCCATCACTGCTGGCGTCATAGGCCTTATAATTTATTTGGTGCTGTTTCAAAATGGCGAAAAAGAAAATGATGCAACTCGATCCGCTTCGCCAAATATAACAGGATGGCTAGGCGTAGTCTCAGGAATTTACTTAATCGTTTTCTACATACTTCTTTATTGGAAAGCAGAATACATTACCTCATGGATCGCAATTGCGGATCCTGTAAGTGAAAAACTGTCTGGATACCCCGCAAGCAAATGGTTCCTATATGGAATGCTTTACACCGTAATCGTTTTGGTGATGGGTGTGAGAATGATTGCAAAATATCGCCATAACCAATATCAAATTATACGAACCTGCTCCGTCATGTTTTTCCAAACTTGTTTTGCATTTATTCTTCCGGAAATAATGATCAAGTTCAATCAACCCTATTTCGATTTTAAAAATATTTGGCCGCTGAACTACACTTTCTTTTTTGACTATAACATTAAAGAACTAATGGCTAATGGAAACTTCGGAATTTTCATGTTGGTTTGGGGAATAGCTTTGGCTTTGGTGGGCGTTCCAATTTTTACTTATTTCTTTGGAAAGCGCTGGTATTGCTCTTGGGTCTGTGGATGTGGTGGGTTAGCAGAAACAATGGGAGATCCTTTTCGACAGCTTTCTGACAAAAGTCTTCGTGCTTGGAAATATGAACGCTTCATTATTCATGGTGTCCTAGCTTTTGCAGTTATTATGACTATCATGGTTTTATATACCTACTTCACGGGGAGCTCACAAGTTCTTTTCATGAATACATATGGAGTGCGACAATGGTATGGATTTTTAATAGGCTCTGCATTTGCTGGAGTAGTAGGGACGGGGTTTTACCCTTTGATGGGAAATAGAACCTGGTGCAGATTTGGTTGCCCGTTAGCAGCCTACTTAGGATTGGTTCAGAAATTTAAGTCTCGTTTTAGAATTACGGTAAATGGTTCTCAATGTATTTCTTGTGGTAACTGTTCTACTTATTGCGAAATGGGAATAGATGTTCGACATTATGCACAACGTGGACAAGATGTAGTTCGCTCTTCCTGTGTGGGATGTGGCGTTTGTGCGGCTGTTTGTCCTCGTGGAGTATTGCGATTGGAAAATGCTTCAGCAGATGTCCATACTAGAACAGAAGAATTAAAAACTATACATATTTCAGAAGGAGAGGTAACCTTACTTTCTTAATAATACTTTTAATTATTTGTAGGGAAAAACAAGGTTGTCTTTACTTTGTTTTTTTGCTTGCGTGGATTGTCGTTTAAGAAAAATCAATTTCCGTATTATCACCAATATTTAGACTTTGGTTAATGCCTTTAATTGAAGCATCCGATCCAACAAGAGAATTTCTCAACACAACTTCTTGAATAGAAGCATAGCTTCCAATGATCGAGCTACTAATAATTGCATTATTGATTGATGTATTGTTTCCGATTGTAACATAAGGCCCAACGATAGAATTTTGAATATTACAATTCTTTCCAATACTTACGGGATGAATAATAATAGATTTATCGAAAGGAGGTAAATCATCACTTGCATACCCTTCTCGATCAAGCAGCACTTCATTAGTTTCTAAAAGCACCTCTTTCTTTCCACAGTCAAACCAATTATCTACCCCCACCGTTGAAAATTTTGTTCCAGCGTCAATCATTCTCATGATTGCGTCCGTTAATTGGTGCTCACCATGTGTCAATAATTCTTTTTCAATATTTGAATGGATAACTTCCAGGAGCAATTTCACTTCTTTAATCTTATAAAGACCGACCATTGCTAAATTGGACTTAGGAATATTTGGTTTCTCAACTACCCTTTTAACGAAATGGTCGCTATCTAATTCAACGACTCCGAATTCACGGGGATCGTTCACTTTTTTTATTCCTAAACAGGAATGAGGATCATCCAAAATTTTCTTTAAATCAACATCAACAATCGTATCGCCAAACATGATGAATATCTCTTCGGCATCCTTGATCACTTCTCTTGCCGTCCAAATGGCATGAGCGGAGCCAAGTCTTGCGTTTTGCGTTACAAATTCCGTCTTTAAATTTGGATAATTCTCTTCGACAAAATTTTTAATCTTCTCCCCCATATAGCCAATGATGAAAACGAATTCATCTACGCCGACTTCCACCAAAGAATCTATGATAAAGGAGATTATCGTTTTTCCCGCTACTGGGATCAGCGGTTTGGGTTGCGTATAAGTATGCGGGCGAAGTCGAGTTCCGGCACCGGCGACAGGAATGATGGCTTTCATAAGATCTGAATCGTTAAAATAAGAATAGTAAGATAAGGTAAAAGCCGGTAAAAAGTATGATACTGTTGAAATTACTGCGCTTCTTGAAAACAAAAAAGCCACGCTTTGTTACAAGCATGGCTTAATTTTTCGTTTGGTTTATTTCTCTATCCTTCCAAGGCTGCAGCTCCACCAACGATTTCCGAAAGTTCGCTAGTAATGGCTTCTTGTCTTGCCTTATTGTACAATATTTTTAATCCCTTAACCAAGTCTTCCGCATTTTCAGTTGCCTTGTCCATGGCTGTCATTCTTGCCCCATGTTCAGAAGCATGCGTATCCAAACAGTATTTTTGAAATTTGGTCTGAAGAATACTTGGAACTAGATGTTCTAATAAGCTTATTTGATCTGGTTCGAAAATATAATCTGATTTTGCTTGTTCCGATTCCCCTTCCTTTATTTCTAATGGAGGAACAGGTAAAAACTGGTCAACCTCCGCAATCTGAGTTCCAGCGTTTTTAAAACGACCATAAGCCACTTCAACGATGTCAGCATACTCTTTTTCAAAACCTGTCATCATTCTTTTAGAAACGAGTGAGACATTTTCGAAACTTAGGTCATCAAAAAGCGAAACGTATTCATCGATCAATCGGCAATCTGAATAGTGCTTTTTAAAATACTCGTTGCCTTTTTTTCCAATGCAAAGAAAAATTAAATCTCCAGATGCTCTTTGGTCAGCATATTTTGTTTTCGCAATATGATCTGCAGCCTTAATCACATTTGTATTAAATGCGCCACAAAGTCCACGATTAGAAGTAACCACAACAATGGCCACTTTTTTAATCGGTCTTGCTGTCCCGAAAGTTGTTGAAGCAGAACCATCTAAGTTTCCTAAGATGTTAGTCAACATATCATTCAGCTTGTTCGCATATGGACGAAGACGAGTGATTGCATCTTGTGCTTTTCTCAACTTAGCAGCTGAAACCATTTTCATGGCTTTAGTAATCTGCTGTGTTGATTTTACAGATGTAATTCTTTCCCGTACCTCTTTTAAATTTGCACCCATTGTTTGCTTTTAATTCCTAAAAATTAACTGCTATTTATATTGTCCGCTTAATTCTGCTGCTAACTTAGTCACTGCTTCAATAGCCTCATCTGCAAGCTTCCCAGCTTTAAAGCTAGCTAAAGCTTCAGGATGTCTTTGCTCCAAAGAAGTCAAAAACATTTCTTCAAATTCTCTTACTTTATTTACAGGAACATCCTTTAGTAATCCTTTTGATCCTAAATAAATGATTGCTACTTGTTTTTCTACAGCTACTGGAGAGTATTGTGGTTGCTTCAAAACTTCCACGTTTCTCTGTCCTTTATCAAGTACCCCTTGTGTTACTGCATCTAAATCAGAACCGAATTTTGCAAAAGCTTCTAATTCACGAAACTGAGCTTGATCAAGCTTCAAGGTTCCTGAAACTTTTTTCATTGATTTAATCTGAGCGTTACCCCCAACTCTAGATACCGAGATACCCACATTAATGGCAGGTCTCACACCAGCGTTAAATAAGTTTGACTCCAAGAAAATCTGTCCATCTGTAATCGAAATTACGTTAGTTGGAATATATGCAGAGACGTCACCCGCTTGAGTTTCAATAATTGGAAGTGCTGTTAATGAACCTCCTCCTCTTACTATCGGCTCTCCATTCTCATCCTTTCCATTCTTTAAACTATCTGGAAGGTCGTTC
>CALGJW010000221.1 GCA_937930025.1 uncultured Saprospiraceae bacterium
AGAAAAGCCAGAAAATGAAAGGAAAAGATATTTTTTTAATGGACCAGGGTTTAAACGGATAATTAATATTTATAGTTTCTCATGTCTAGTTTTTTTGTTTCTCTTTATCTTATTCACGATTTTAAGAAGTGTAGTAAGTAATTTATCACTAAGCTGGGCTTTCAGTATCTTTTCTATCGGCGTGGTCGTACTTTTATTAACACTTCTGCGATGTACAATACTTCTTTGGATATTAATAAAAAATTAACAGAATTATAATAATTTGAAATGCCAGACCCATTCTACCAAATCTTCAAAAAACCGTCAGATCACAATAACTGGGATAAACAAGTAGAATTCTACTCCAAATCTCCAGAAATAACTGACGACCGGAGAGCAAAAATTCTTGAAGCGCTTAACTACCTGAAAAAGCATCTTCCTAATGGATTTCTAAAAAGTACAAAAACAAACCATCCCGTTAAATATGGTATTGCAAACAAAGCTATCCATTCTATTGATTGGTTAATCTGGCTTTCAGAATCGCTCAGTGCTTTAGAACACGATCAGGAGAATTTCGATATTCTCTTAAGTAAATTAGTTCCAGTTGAGGATTCTATAAGAGAAGGAGTCCCGTTTTTGGAAATAGCGAACCCATTACAAAAAAATGGATTTAAGGTGGAATTTGAGCCAGAGGTTCAAGGGTTTAAATGTGATCCTGATATAAGGTTAACGAATCTCAAAAACCAAGAGATTATTTATGTTGAGGTTTCTACAACAAATGAAAGTAAAGAGGGAAAATTTGTGATGTCAAATTATCTTTATTTGAACTCAATTATGGAAGGTAGAAGTGTTTACTTTTCAGGAAAGATCTATGAAAATTTAAGCATAAAAGAACTGGTGAAGTTAGAGACTCAAATTGATACCTTGATTAAAAATTGTGTTGACTATGATAGACTAGAGGTACTAACGCTAAGCGAAACAGGAGGTAAATTAGAATTGGCAATTGCTTGCAAGGTAGACTCTACTGAGTTAAAGGATTGGATAAAGTCGAAGAATTTGCGGTTGAACGAGGTGCAATCTAAGGATATTAGCTTTCGAGAAGATATTCGTAGAATCAATAACTATAAAATACATAAAAAGGCAAAGCAAATTCCTCCGGATAATTTAGGTTTTATTTACCTTAAGGTAAATCCTTTAATTTTTCTGACACTTAATTTAAAGGAAAGCATTTTTGAATTAAATAGGAGACTTGTAAATTATGAAAACATAGTAGGACTGGTGCTGTGGTCAGATGTCGGTGGTAAATGCGAACCTTTTGGTTTAAAGCTTGGCGCTAATTTCTACCATGAATTCCCAATTTTTGAAATAAACAAAAGAATGACACTCTTCGTATTTAACGAGGCCTGCAAACTCAGAATTTCGGTAAATTCGTTACATAAAATACTTGCCTCAATGGAAACGAATTAATCTTTTAGCCGTTCAAAAAGGATAGCAATAAACAACAACATGGAATTAATCGACAACATCCACCACCGCCTGGGCGAAGATCTAAAGCAGACCATTAAAAAAGATGCGCAGTTAAGTATTGCTGCGTCCAGTTTTTCCATTTATTCTTTTGCTGCCTTACGGAAAGAATTATCAAAGATTGAATCCTTACGATTTATTTTTAGTGCTCCAACGCTGATCGAAGAGAAGTTTGAAAAGCAGATGCGGAAGTTTTATATACCACATATCTATCACGATGCGGATTTATGTGGCGGTGACTTTGAGCTACGACTCATGAACCAACTCAACCAACGCGCTATCGCCCGGGAGTGTGCTAAGTGGGTATCTGAGAAGGTTATCTTTAAAACGAACAAGCAAAGTTCGCAGCCCATTAATGGCCTTATTCACGTGAAAAATGGTGAGAAGGAACAATACGGCTATGCGGGGGTAAATGGTTTTACGACCGCAGATTTAGGACTGACACCCAAACAAGGATTCCCAACGCTTATCCAAAAAACAGACTACCCAAACAGCACAGCTTATCTGGATTGGTTCAATCAAGTCTGGAAAAACAAAGAAGCCTTGGTCGACGTCACCGAAAAGGTCCAAAGCTATTTTGAAAACGCCTACAAAGAAAACAGTCCCGAGTATATCTACTTTATCACGCTGTATAATATTTTCAATGAGTTTTTGGAAGACCTTTCCCTGGACAGTTTACCCAACGAAAAAATTGGTTTTGAACGAACGGTTGTCTGGGATATGCTTTATAATTTTCAGAAAGATGCCGTGATCGGCGCTATCAATAAACTGGAAAAGTACAAAGGCTGTATTCTGGCGGATAGCGTAGGGCTGGGGAAAACCTTTTCGGCACTGGGCGTGATCAAATACTATGAGATGCGGAATAAGGACGTACTAGTACTTTGTCCCAAGAAGCTAGAAGACAACTGGAATACGTATCGCTTTAATGACAAGACCAATGTGTTAGCAGAAGACCGTTTTCGATTCGATGTTTTATTTCATACGGATCTTTCCAGAGAGTCGGGGAGTAGCAATGGTCGTCAGTTAGAGTCGGTCAATTGGGGTAATTACGGACTGATCGTCATTGACGAATCCCATAATTTTAGAAA
>CALGJW010000222.1 GCA_937930025.1 uncultured Saprospiraceae bacterium
ATCTCAAGTTAAAAAGCGCAGTAAGTTGGTGAGCGGCAAACCAGATATGCCAATTAAGATATTATTAGTAGAAGATCATTTCTTAAATCAAATTGCTACCAAAAAAGTATTAACTACATGGTCTGAGTTTGTAACTGTGGATATTGCAGAAAACGGGCTAGTAGCTGTCGAAAAGTTCAGGGAACATGGATACGATATCATTCTAATGGATTTACAAATGCCAGTAATGGGAGGTATTGAATCTGCTAAAAAAATTCGTGAACTTTCAATGGTTCCTATCATAGCCTTAACGGCTCATAGTTCTAAACAAGAGTCGGAGAATTGTAGTCTAGCTGGAATTAATGAATACATTTCCAAGCCGTTCAGGCCAGAAGAACTTTATGAAAAGATTATGGGTGCTTTAGTTATGATTGAAGGGTAGAAGGTTTTCTTCTAAATCTATTTTCAAGCATTTCGAGAATTAGTTCCCATTGAACTTCGTATAAAATAATTTCTGATTTACTAGGCTTCAACGTATTTTGCTGCTTTTCAGCACGAAGTTTATTGAACCAACTTTTGCTTTTTCTAATAACCGCTGCGCGGTGAAAATTGGCCTCAGGAATTTTCAAGAGCATCTTAATGTAATACTGAGACCTAAGAGACTCTTCCTTTTTTAAGTACCTATAATTATAACTTCCCAGGCTATTCAAACAATTCACTACTTCGTCGTAGTCATTGCGATAAATAAAATATAGGGTTTGAAAGAAAAGAAAAGACAAGTTATAAACCAATTTGTCTTTTTTTAATTCAACTGATGAATTCATGAACTTCCCAATTTTAAACTTAAATTTTGGCACCCCTTTAAAAGCCTCTTTATCTATTTCTTGAAACAGCGCAATATAGGCCGCAAAAAGATTCCAAATTTCAATTGTCCTTCTTGGAGCCTTTTTCCAAATTTGATCATTCGTCATTCCCTCGTAAAGATCAATTGCCTGCGAATAATTGCCTGTTCTTAACGCTAGTTGCATATAGTTCTCCAGTAAAAATATTTTATTTAAGCCCATAATACTTTTCAAAATTGGGCGAGAATCTTCTATTGCTGTTTTACCAATTTGAAAATCATTTGTTGTAAGTGCGGCTGAAATTATCATATCGTAAAAATTCAAAAGATATATCTTAGGTATATCCTTTTTTTTCTCGAGTTCAAGAATGGCACTTTTCGAAATTCCAATTACTTTTGCAAATTTTCTATGAATCGAATTGATCATGCAAATCGCGGAGTAAGCATAAGTATAAGTGCCTGGATTATCAACCGTTTGTAACAATTCCATCAATTCTTTTTCCTGACTTAAAAGATTGTTCTTCTCTTTTATACTAAACTCCTTATAAAGAGCAATATCATCAGCTATGTTTAAATAAATATTTCGAATTCTCTTTTGATTGACAACTTTGTTGAGATAGTATTCAGATTTTTTTCGATAAAATTTAAGTTTTGATTTATTTCCTTTGACTCGATATGCGTTCCTCAAAAAGAAAGCTGACATTTCACAGATATCTGCAAAGTCAAATTTCTCCCCTACCCTATATGCCTTTTCTGCTAACTTAATTGCTGAAGACTTAGCCCCTTTGACATACAAAATTTCAGCAGCCAAAAATAGTTTTCGACAATTTTGGAATGAATCGGCTATGGATTTAAATTGAGCTTGGCTGGTATCAATTAAAAATAGATTGTTTACTAATCTATTTTTAAGTTTTGACTTTAATTGCTTAAATAACTGAACATTATCGCTTGACTTGAAAATTATTTTGACTACCTCTTCTTCACTTTTATTCGGATTTTTTTTTAATTCTTCATATAATTTACTCAGCTGGGTATCTTGACTTTTATTCGCCAAAATAGACGTTTGCCGTAAATATTTTGGCCCTACAAATTTGATCAATTCGGTTAAGTCTTTCACTTGAAAATTTTTTCTTCAACCATATAAAATACGTCCTGAAATCAATTCAATATACAGCTATTTTATTAACTGCATTTCAAATTTCATAATATACTGATTACTAGCAATATAACAATTTTTAAGTTAATTATAATGCTCCATATAGAGGAAATTTAATCCAAATACCTTTAATGACTTTTTACCAGAGACCCTCTACATTTGGATATCTATGAAATAAACACAAAAGCATTTGTTTCAAGCGTGCCTTAAAAAAACACCTGTATAGCCTTCGCTTGAATTAAAGATTTATTGACTTTGTTATTACACGATTTAGAGTCCATTGCTAATTAGCAATGGCTCTTTTTTTTTGTCTCAATTAATGTCCTTACATTTCTTTCAAACTAATTACTATGGCTCGAAAAATTATCGGACTACTTTTGATATTGATGGTTGCCTGTACTCCTCCAGACAATTCCGCTGATTTAATAATTTACAATGCGGAAATCCTTTTACCGGGAAATAAAATCGAACCGGAAATAAATGCATTGAGTGTTAAAAATGGTAGAATAGAAGCTTTAGGAAATTCTGATAATCTACTGAAGTTAGCCACTGATAAAACTATTAAAGTTGACGCCAAAGGAGAATTTTTAATGCCTGGTTTAATTGAAGGCCATGGCCATTTTTCAGGATTAGGAAGAACACTAGACGGATTAAATTTTTTAACAGCAAAATCCTGGGATGAAATAGTAAAACAAGTAGGCGAGAAAGTCAAAACATTACCCCCGGGAGCATGGATATATGG
>CALGJW010000223.1 GCA_937930025.1 uncultured Saprospiraceae bacterium
AATACCGCAGATCAACCAGCGATGAGTGCCTTTAGTAAATTCGTTCAAGCTTTTGCTGATAAAGTGCATTTGGTTTATATCAATACCAATTTATTCTATGGGCTTCCAATGAATGTCATCAAAGATGTTATGAAAGATGCCGAATCTCACTTTAGTCCACTTAAGGTCGAAACACATTATTTTAATGACTATGGGGTGGAAGAGGGAATAAATCGAATTTCTGAATCTTTAAATGTTGGTTTAATCGGAATTTCAAATATCTCTAAACATCCATTGAAAAGAATATTTTCGGGATCTAATGTTGAAGCTTTAGTCAATCATTCTGAACTGCCAGTGTTAAGTGTTGATATTGATATATAGCTTGTTGTCTGATTAGGAGGCCTATCATTAATTCGAATAGTGATTTATTTCATTCCCTAAATTGATTTAAGTCAAAAGGGACGAATTGTAGTGTTCATAACTTGAGTAAAATCTTTACACTCAAATTTTCTATTATGAAAAAATTATCTATTCTATTAGTACTTTATTTTTTATTTTTTGCTTCTAGCTGTGTGACAACTTATCCTGTTTTATGTGACATTGAGGAAGGTGTTAATTTTTCAAGGTATCAAACATATTATATTCTTAATGATCCCGATGGATTTCCTGTTGGTGCAAGCCCAATTCATCGGCAAAGGATAGAAAGGGCCATTAGTTTGGAATTGAATGCAATGGGAATGAATCCTGATATGCAACCAGACCTAGCAATTTCTTGGGAAGTGAATATGAAGGAAGAAAATTTGACAAAGTGGAATTATGAATTTTTTGGAGAATGGAATTCAATAAGTAATTTGGAAAATACTAAATTGTTAAATGCAATCTTATCAATTGATTTCATTGATGTAAAAAATAGAAAGGTGATTTGGCATGGAAAAATCAGTCAACCGGTTTATGAAGGAATGCCGAAGATGGAAGAAAAGATTAATGCTGCGGTCAATGCCATTTTTAAAAAGTATCAAACTAATTCAAAATATGGAGAAAGTATGGTCTTTGTAAAGTGAAATCTAAAGACCAAGGAATATCAGTTTGCTTGCCTTGAAGTTCTTAATAGGATAAATAATAATGGAAACATCAAATATTGAATTAGTAGGACTTTCAGAAAGCGAAGTTAAAGTCGCTCGAAATATGTTTGGGACTAATACAATGGATGATGAAGAAGGTCATTCCTATTGGGAGGCAGCAAAAGAAATATTT
Source organism: uncultured Saprospiraceae bacterium (assembly GCA_937930025.1). Classification (GTDB taxonomy): domain Bacteria; phylum Bacteroidota; class Bacteroidia; order Chitinophagales; family Saprospiraceae; genus JABDJM01. Next base: position 1,234 of record CALGJW010000223.1, read on the forward strand.
AAGGAACCGATGGTGTTACTGTTACTGGTGGCTTCTAGTTTATACTTCTTTAGTGGGCACATAGGCGACGGAATCTTTTTAGCCATTGCAATTGTAATAATTGGTGCGATTTCTATTTTTCAAAATAACAGAAGTCGAAACGCTTTAGACCAATTGAGGAAATTAGCTCAGCCCATTTCAAAGGTTATAAGGGGAGGCCAGACTATTGAAATAAAAAGTGATCAGATTGTAGTCGGTGACTTGCTTGTTGTTGAAGAAGGAAGTACCGTTAATGCGGATGCCGATATAATTCGTTCGAATGATTTTTCTGTTGATGAGGCTATTCTCACTGGAGAGTCCTTACCTGTGTTTAAAAATATTTCCCAAGGATTAGATGAACCTGTACAGCAATCACTTCAAATTTTTGCGGGAACAGCCGTGGTTAGCGGATTAGCGGTGGCAAGGGTTACGGCCATAGGTAATCAAACCGAAATTGGAAGGATTGGAGGAAAAATGAAGGAAATCTCTCAAGAGAAATCACCACTCGAAATTCAAGTGTCCTCTTTTGTCAAAAAAATGATTGTCATTGGAGTGCTTGTTTTTGTGATCGTTTGGGCGTTTAATTTTTTAAACTCCAATGATATTCTTGATAGTCTTTTAAAGGCGCTGACGCTTGCGATGAGTATTTTACCGGAAGAAATACCAGTTGCATTCACAACGTTTATGGCTATGGGAGCCTGGCGCATGGCCAAGAAAGGAGTGATCGTTAAGCAATTGCGAACGGTTGAGACCTTGGGTTCCGCAACTGTTATTTGTGTTGATAAAACAGGGACGATTACTAAAAATGAAATGAGTATTGCAGGGTACTATAATTGGAGTACAAAGCAAACTATTACAGCAGAACAACCAATTCCCCAGCCCTTTGATGAGCTATTGTCAGTAGCAATGTTTGCTTCCGAACCTATTGCATTCGACGCCATGGAAATTGCAATACATGAAGCCTATAGCCAGTATTGTAAAATTGATCAACGGCCTTTTTTTCAAATGATACATGAATATCCGTTGGGTGGTAAGCCTCCAATGATGACGCACATTTTTGAAAATGAAAAAGGCCAGAGAATTGTTGCTTGCAAAGGAGCTCCGGAAGCTATTATTTCGACGTCCAATTTGTCGGATGAAGAAGCAGTCGAAATAAAAAGTAAAGTACAGGAATTAGCTCGCAAAGGTTATAGAATTCTAGGAGTTGCTAAGACCCAGCACCAATCAAATATTTTCCCTGACCATCAACAAGATTTTAAATTTCATTTCCTAGGATTGTTGGCTTTTTATGACCCACCTAAAAATAATATTAAAGAAGTATTTGATCGTTTTAAAATGGCTGGAATTAAAGTAAAAATAATCACAGGGGATAATGAAGGGACAACAGCCGCAATTGCCGAGCAAATTAAGTTTGATGGAGCAGATAAAACAATGAGCGGAGAAGAATTAGTGGGACTTTCAAACAGTGAATTAAAGCAAAAGGTAGAAGAGTTGTCCATTTTTACTCGCATGTTTCCAGAAGCAAAATTGAGAATCATAAATCAATTAAAAGACAACAATGAAGTCGTAGCAATGACAGGTGATGGAGTGAATGATAGTTTAGCGTTAAAGTCCGCTCACATTGGAATAGCCATGGGAAAGAAAGGAACTGAGATTGCAAAGGCATCTTCAGACTTAGTATTGATTGATGATGATTTGGATAAGATCGTAGAGGCTGTAGCGATGGGGCGTAAGATATACTCAAACTTAAAAAAGGCGATTAGATATATCATTTCTATTCATATCCCGATAATTCTTGTAGTATTCATACCGTTGATTCTTGGCTGGATTTATCCTAATATTTTCACCCCCGTTCATGTAATTTTACTAGAGTTGATCATGGGACCTACTTGCTCGATAATCTACGAGAATGAACCTATGGAAGCGGAGACAATGGAAAAGAAGCCACGCAATTATTTAGAACCAATTTTTTCAGGAAAAGAATTATTAACTAGTATTATTCAAGGACTATTAATTACGGTAGGTGTTTTGGTAATATATAGGTATGCGATTAGTCTTGGAGCTACTGAGGACACAACAAGAACTATGGTTTTCACCTGTTTAATTACCGCAAATATAGTGCTCACATTAGTAAATAGATCTTTTTATTATTCGATATTTAAAACCCTTCAATACAAAAACCCACTTGTGCCATTAATTATAGGTGTTACTATCCTAATGATGATGACCATGCTTTGGGTAAAACCAGTCTCAGACTTTTTTAAGTTTGAAAGCGTATCGTTTTCTCTGCTACTAACTTCTATGGGTGTTGGAATGCTAAGTGTGGTTTGGTATGAGTTGGTGAAGTGGAGAAAAAGATTGAGGTAAAAAATATATTTATTTTTTACCTCAACGATAAAGTTAATAGAAAAGGAATGAAGCTATTGTCTATTGCTATCCTTTTGTTCTGCCAATTAGACAACTTACAACAGATTTTACTTTGTGGGAGAAGTCAGAATTCCCTTCTTCGGGATATCCTAACTGTTCTAAATTCTCTATCGCTTTTATGACTTGAGCGTCTTGCTCGTAATCGAATGTAACCTTACCCGATGAGGTGTCGATGTTAAGGTTATCAACTAGTCCTTCCAAATGACATCTAATTTGGTTTTTGCATCCGGCGCATTTAATATTTTCAAGTTTGATGGTCTTTCTCATAATAGTTTTTTTAATGGGTTTAATCAATGGTGGCTTTACTGATCGTAGTCGCTTTTTTATTTATTGCTTTAATACCACCTTTAAGTTCTGTAAAGTGATGAATGCCCCTCGCTTTTAATATAGAACTAGCGATCATAGAACGATATCCGCTAGCACAATGCAAGTAAAAATTTCCCTCCTGTGGAATGTTGTGTAGCTCACTATTAATTGATCTCAGCGGGATATTGATGGCGTTCGTAATGTGCTTAACTTTGTATTCGTTAGGTGTTCTAACATCAATGATTTGGAGTTGTTCCTGTGCATTTATTTTTTTCCCAAGAGCTGCTGCTGAAATTCTACGTACTCGATCTATTTCTTTTCCGCTTTTTAACCAGGATTTAAATCCACCATCCAAGTATCCTATCACATTGTCAAATCCAACTCGTGTTAGTCGGGTTATCGCCTCAACTACATTAAAGGGATGGACAACTAGCAGAATTTTTTGATGAACATCTTTTAGTAATTCTCCGACCCAAGGAGCAAAGCTCCCCCCTAAACCAATAAAGATGGATTGTGGAATATGCCCTTTGCAGAAAGAGTCCTGATGTCTTACGTCTAATATGATGACATCTTCAGAATTAGCAACCTCTTCAAATTGGTTAGTATCCAATGCGTGATTGCCATCTGCGATTACCTCATCTACAAAGCGATAGCCTTCTTTATTCATTTGCACATTAATTGGAAAATAGGCTGGGGGAGTGCTGAGTCCATCAGTTACCTCGGTTACAAATTCCTCCTTGCTCATGTCCGCTCTAAGTGCATAGTTTACTTTTTTCTGATGACCTAAAGTGTCAATGGTTTCTTTCATCATTTTCTTACCGCAAGCAGAACCTGCCCCATGGCCTGGATATACAATAACATCATCAGGTAAGGGGAATATTTTTTTTCTTAAACTATCAAATAATAGTCCAGCCAACTTTTCTGTGGTCATATCTTTCCCTTTTTGAGCCAAATCAGGCCTGCCAACATCTCCAAGGAACAAGGTGTCTCCAGTGAAAATGGCATGTTCTTTTCCCTGCTCATCAAACAAGAGAAAAGTAGAACTTTCTAAAGTATGTCCTGGGGTATGCAAGATTTTAATTTCACAGTCACCGATTTTAAAAACATCCTCGTCTTGTGCTATAAAGCAATCAAAATTTGGAGAAGCATCGGGGCCATAAATGATTGTAGCTCCCGTTTTTTCAGCTAAAGAAAGATGACCACTTACAAAGTCTGCATGAAAGTGAGTTTCAAAGATGAATTTTAAAACTGCTCCATCTTGCATGATGCGATTAATGTAGTGGGTTACATCTCGAAGAGGATCTATTATGGCAGCTTCCCCATTGCTTTCAATATAATAAGCCGCCTGTGATAGGCAACCAGTATATATTTGTTCAACTTTCATATGCTATTAGTTTTATTGAATTAAAGGTCCGACTATTGACTGCCTATTAAGATGACCTATGTCATTTTTCAAGCTGATCTATTACGCTTGAATCAAAACATTAATAGGATGAATGTTTACTTCCTATTGACAAAGAGAAATGGTTATATTTACTTATTGTTTGTCCGCAACAAAGAGAAAGTGATTTGAAAAAAATTAGCGATAATTCTATTCTTCAGGCAATGTTTACAGAAGCTACTATCGGCATTGTGGTGGTAAATGCAAAAGGCTTGATTTTGTATATCAATAAATTGGCTGAAGTACAATTCGGGTATATGGTAGATGAGTTGATCGATCAGCCAGTTGATCAGCTTGTCCCTTCCAATAAAAAAGGGCATCATCACAAGCATCGGGATAGTTATCACAAGAACCCTCAGCCTAGGTTGATGGGTGCCGGTCGTGAACTAGAAGGTAAACGAAAAGATGGCTCCACTTTTCCAATTGAGATCAGTTTGAGTCCAGTACAAGTGGAAGGTGAACATTTGGTTATCGCTTTTGTACACGATATTACCGAACGGCGTAAGGCAGAGAAGCGTATGACCGAAGAGCAAGTGAGGGCTCAAACATATTTGGAAATGGCGGGAAGTCTCATAGTTGTATTAGATAAAGAAGAGAACGTTGCATTGGCAAATAAGGAAGCAGCGGCTGTTTTAGGACTTTCGGAAAAAGATATTGTTGGGAAAAATTGGTTTGATCATTTCGTACTTGAAACAGATCGGGAATCTGTTCGCCAGGTTTATGATAATATTATCGAAGGCAAAATGGACAATATTGAATATTATGAAAACTATGTGGAGACCAAAGCAAATGGAGCAAGGTTAATAAGGTGGTATAATCGGCGTATTGAAAATGAAGCGGGAGAAATTACGGGTATTATTAGCTCAGGGGTTGATATTACTGAACAAAAAGCGGCTAAAGATGCCTTGCAAAATTATACTTCGGATTTAGAGCAGGCAGTGGCTGCCAAAACTAGGGAGCTAGTTGTGAGTTCAGCTAAACTAGAACAAGCCAGCAATCTTGTAAAAATGGGATATTGGGAAATCGACTTCAAAGGAGAGGATTCTGAGGTGACTTTTTCTCGAGAGTACTGCAAGTTGTTTGGTGTGACGCAAGAGGATTGTAAAGGGGATAGAAATTATTTTCTACAGTTTGTTGAGGAAGAAGACAAAGAGCGAGTCTTGGATTTAACCAGAAAGGCTATCAAAGAAGGCAATGGATTATTTCAGTTTAAGGCCTTTAAAAAAACTGGAACACAGATTTATTTGCAGGCCGAATTGCAATGTATTTATAACGATCAAAATGCACTTGAAACAGTGTTTAGCGTAGTTCAGGATATAACCGAACAAAAGCAATCGGAATTTCAACTTGAACAAGCCTTGAAAAAAGAACAAGAACTGGGTCAGCTAAAATCTAGGTTTGTTTCCATGGCCTCTCATGAGTTTAGAACTCCATTGACTTCTATCTTGTCTTCTGTTTCTTTAATTGAAATGCTTAAAAATAAAGGGAAATTCGATGGCCAGGATAAGTATATTAAACGAATTGAATCTTCTGTGGAGAATATGATTAGTATTCTTAACGATTTTCTTTCTTTGGAAAAATTAGAATCAGGAAAAGTTATTACCGAAAAAAAGGAAATAGATATTACCGAATTTGTTAAAGAATTGCGTGATGATGTGGCCACACTTTATAAGGAAGGACAAACCTTGGTCCATAATCATGAAGGGGAAGCAAACTTCTTTGCCGATCCACATCTCATGAAAAATATACTGCTAAATTTACTGTCAAATGCTATAAAGTATTCTCCAGAGAATAGCATAATTACTATCAATTCAATTCGGCAAGATGAATTATTGCGCATAGACGTTGTAGATAAGGGAATCGGAATTCCTTTCGAAGATCAGAAATATATGTTTTCTCGATTCTTTAGAGCGCATAATGCTTCGAATATAAAAGGTACCGGACTTGGTTTAACAATTGTCCGCAGATATTTGGAACTTATGAAAGGGGACATCACCTTCGAATCAAAAGAAAATGATGGAACAACTTTCAAAATTAGTATTCCTCAAAAATCGATTTCTACATAACTTTTAATAGTGATTAAGAATTATTTGTTTTCTACAGTTTCATTATTGACCACATTATAATCTGTTAATCCCTTTTCCAAATCAATATTAATTTCAGCTATCAAATCGTGCTCAATGTAAAAGAAGCATCGATACTTTACGAGGTACTTGGTTTCGTATTCCAAAATAACATAGCTTCCAAATTTAGCATCCGAGCCTCCTGTATGGCGAATTAATACATTTACGGCTGGATTACTGGTTAAGAAATCATCCAAAATATCAATGGCGGTTCTTGACTTTAATTCATAGTAGTCGCCATCAATATTCAAGCAAACTTCTGGTTTCATATGCTTAAGGAGTAGTTGCGGATTGCCAGCCGAAAAACTTTCTATTATAGCTTGTTGTACAGAGAAATTATTAATGCCCTCAATTTTTTGAGGATAATGGCGTGTTTGACCAATAACAAGGTAGAATCCATATAGAAGCACTAAGCCAATAAAAGTTGCGGTAAGTTTGTTTAGGTATTTCATCTTTTTTTTCTGCAAGGTCAACTTAAGTACGGCATGGGATGATGACGATCGTAATCCAAAAGGTTGATTTTTATCACCTCCTGCGGGGCCAATCAGCCAATAATTTTTAAAAGCCATAAAACTGACAATTGTCATCTTTTACCATGATCATGTACATTTCATGCTTGGCGGATTCGACTGATATTTACAACATCAAAAGAAGCAATATGAAAAAACAAAATCCATAGCGTATTGTATTGGATAGGGATGAACTTGTGGGACTAATTACGACTCATGACATTATTGCAAATTTGTTAGTTGATTAATACTGACCAGAAATATTTTAAATAAAATTGAAATGGAAAATATATTAGTACCGGTTGATTTCTCTGAAAACTCTAAAAATGCCTTAGAGTTTGCTCAGGAACTTGCGCTTTATTTGGATGCGAAGATTAAAGTGATTCATGTGATGAGGCCGATTGTAAATACCGAATATATTCAAGCGGATTACGATTTTGAGAAAGACATCCAGTCGAGAATCCAACGATTGAATAAATTTATGGAAAGCCAAATTAATAAAGAGGTAGCTTCTGTTTTAACTAGAACTAATATTAAAAGTGAAGTAATTGTAGGTTTTGCTATGGAGAAGATAATTCTTCATGCTGAAAAAACAGATACCGATCTAATAGTCATGGGGACGAAGGGGCAAGGTGGAGTGATAGATGCTTTGTTTGGCAGCGTGTCCTCCAATGTTAGTCAGAAATCAAACTGTCCAGTGTTACTAGTTCCGAAGGCTACGAAATTTAAAGACTTCTCAAAAATAATGTATGCAAGCGATTTTGAAAGTTCAAGCAATCAATTACTAGAAGATATCGTAGATATCTCCTCAAGGTTCGGAGCGGATATTCACTTGGTTCATGTTCATCCTGAACAAAGTCAACATGACTTTGAATTGGAAGAATTGATCATTAATCAAATTATTGAAACTAAAGACCCAAGCACAGAGATGAAATTTGTGACAATTTGGGATGAAGACATTTGGCACGGATTGAATGTGTATGCAAGAGATCATTATATGGATCTTATGGTCATGGTGCGATCAAAGAAAAAATTTTGGGACCGTATATTAAAAGAATCTGTAACGAAAAAAATGATAAGAGATATTAAGCGACCGATTTTAATTTTTCCAACACAAAACTAAGTTATGATAAAGATATTAGTTCCGACCGATTTTTCTTCTAATGCCGAAAATGCTGTAAATTTTGCTGTATCAATTGCTAATCGTAATGGTGGGTATATTCAATTATTTCATTCTTACCAAGTTCCTTCTTCTACAGGAAGTTTTATTTCAGTAGAAAGGTTTATAAAAAAGGATGCCATAGAAGCGATGTCTAAGTTGGTTAAGAAAATTGAATCAAAAGTTGAAACAGGAGTTATTGTAGATTTTAGTATTGTCAATGATTTAGTGGTCTCTTCAATATGTAGTAAAGCGAACAAAGATAAATATGACCTGATCGTAATGGGTACCCAAGGGGAATCCGGACTAAAAGGAAGGTTTTTCGGAAGTAATACTGCTGCTATATTGAACAAAACTAAATTACCACTCTTGGTTATTCCAGAAAAGGCTGATTCAAGAAAATTAGACAAAATAGTATTTGCTGTAGACGACAATGCGATTTCTTCGAAAGAAGTTGTAGCAGTTTTAAATTATATAAAAAATCAATTCGAAGCGAATTTGATGGTCTTTCATTTGGAAAACAAAGTCGACAAGGAAAAGGGAATACATAGTTCCATTAAACAATTTGTCGACTACGATGTTTTGGAAACTACAAATTTTGAAACTGGACAAAATTTGAATGCCGCGATTGATGAAAATACCAAACGAAATAATACAAACCTTTTATGTATGATAAAAAGGGATAGAAGTTTGTGGAGCATTTTGCTCAATCCCAGTGCCACCAGATCTGAGGTTGGACACAGCTCGATTCCTCTTTTAGTACTACATGATTAATATACAATTAAATTAACATTATGCTAAGCCAAGTAATTCAAACCACGATCATAGAAGAAGTGATGAACCCATCTGTGATTTCTTTGCACCCAAAGGAGGTGATGAATAAAGCCAAAGAAATATTTGATTCCAACGATTTTCATCATATCCCGGTTGTTAATGACAATAAGGAAGTAGTGGGGATGTTAAGTCCATTAGATTACAATCGTGTTCTAAGTTGTTTCTTGTTGTTCAATGAGAAAAAGCAAGAATCTTTAAATCAAAGAAATCTTCAATCCATACAGTTGGAAGATATGATGAGTAAAAATGTGATCAGTATTAAGAAGTCCGACGGATTGTTGAAGGCTGCAACTATTTTCCGTGAAAATCAAATTCATGCGCTTCCAGTAGTTGATGAAGAGAATAAAGTAGTTGGAATAGTGACTACTTATGATTTGTTGGTTTTTGCTTACAACTAATTGGTGATAGCCCTTTCTTGGTAAGATGATGTTAAAGAAATTTTTTGATATGTATCTCTAAGTATATGCGTATCTTAAATTATGAGCCAACAATGGCCTAAGTTAATATTAACAATGTTGTTATTATGCTTTGGAAAAATGAACAATCGCATCTGCGTTTCGCTAATTGCTCCGGATTGTCTTTGGGAGCATTAGCTTTTGGAAATTTTAAAACAATGGGAAATTCACAAAATTTAGTAACAGGAGATATTCAGTCTCAAATGACGTAGCTAAAAAAATCATTTCACGTATAATTTAAAGACGATAAATTTGGTGGAGTAATTGAGGTTACTGGCCTCCATTTTGTCGTTATGGAAAAAAGGAAAAGATTGTCAGCTAAAAAGTGACTATAATACTTTGCCTAGTAGAATATTGTATTTTCGCGTAAATATATAGAGCAAGAAATCATTTTTAATAATCTGTTAAAAGAAACAAATGGCTAATAAAAAAAGCTTTAAAGACTGGGTCAATGGAGAGATTCCAGTTCTTGTCGATTTTTATGCGGAATGGTGCGGTCCTTGTAAAATGCTTGCTCCGGTTCTTGAGGAGTTCGCTGTGGATCAAGCCGATAAAGTTAAAGTATTAAAGGTGGACATAGATCGAAATCAAGCTTTTTCGCAAAGGCTAAAAGTAAAAGGGGTGCCTACACTTATACTTTATAAGGCTGGAAAAATAGTGTGGAGAGCCTCCGGATTTCATTCTGCAGATCAGTTAAAGAAAGTTATGGCAAATTTTGTTTAGTTTTCGATATATATAGTACTTCCGTACTTTAGTTTTTGAAAACTTCTCGTATTTTTTTAGAATTTTTAGTTGTAGTAGAAAGGCAATTCAATGAAAAATCCTTGGAGTATTAATCAAGGCTTCGCAGATGTACAGCAAAAAGTTTAATGATGTTTTTGGGTACTTAAAAAGACTAATCATCTTCGACTCCTCTTTCTATAGGCATATGGTTTTCCAAACGGAATGATTATTCCGACAATAGGTATGCCTAGTGGAAATACTTCCGCAATTTCTCCTAGATTTATAAATCCGAAATCAATGGTCAAAGGTTCCATGATGTATCGAGCAGAGTAGGAAAAGATTGGCATATAGGTTTTAGATCTTTCTCCATCGAAACTGTAATTATAGCTTGGCAATAACCAGTTTTCGGTTACTACTCCCCATTTATTCCCGATTCTATAGGTTCCGCTAAGAGTGATAACTGGGCGACTTGACCATTCGTTTTCTACATATCCCCAACCAGTTCCTATGCTGAAATTTTTGTCTTTAGATCCAATGGTGGCTACCCCGTAGGCAATTCCAACTTGTTCTTCATTTATACTTAGGTAGATGGCACCGAGGCCAAGGTTAATTTTATTTTCTACAATTGGGAATGAAATTTTGGGAGTAATAGTAATGGGTACGAAGTCATCTATGATAATGGGAATTAGCCCGACCCCAATCGTAATATTATCGGTGATTCCAAGGCTCACTGAATTGTATAGTAACATGAAATTATGATAATAGCCCTCTCCTTTGCGTAATCCATACCCAGTCGGAGCAAAAATATTTCTTGTTGCATTGGGGTTTTGAAAAAGGTATGTTGCTGTACCATCTGCGTTTGGATAGATGGGAACCATCCTTTTAATGTCAGCTTTAGATATGGTAAGTTGACCAAGTTTTTCGGTGTCAATTGTGATATCAGATTCTGTGTCTCCAAGTAATGTTCCTTGGTAATTATTTCCGTCAATCATTTTAATTAGTACGCTTGACCCATTTTCAATTTTATTTTGACCAAGGACATATGTCGAACAAAATAAAAGAATCACGACGATTTTTATCATGTTATTTTTCATATTAAATGTTTTCAAAAGGTGGATTTTTATAAATATCATTTAGTTCTATAGTGTTCCCTTCTTGGTCAATTACGTTAAGGTCATATCTGATTTTTATTTTTGTTCCTATTGGAGCATTGTAATAGATCAGCCATGCGTCTGCTTCGGAAGTACCAATACATCCATTAGAGTAGGCTTTTCCAAGCGTTTCAGGATTGGTGGTCGGGTGTATAAGCTGCCCCCAACTATGTCCATTTATATTAGGACTTAAAAAGGGAATCTGAGGTAGTAAAGTGCGTTCTCCATCGTCTCGTAAAGTGGATTCATAAAAAACAGCATTTACTGGATTGACATATCTTGGATACTTCGTTATTTCCCAGATATATCCTTCACCAGTTTTAGTCCTGAGATTTTCGAGTCTTTCGGAAGTGGCTAAATATTTTATTTCATTACGTCCAACTCTGATAGGTACTTTATAGCGAACCTGATCTTTACAAATTATTCGTAATGCGTATTCGGGAATATTAATATCTAACCAAGTGTTATTTAATCGGTCAGAAATATTTGCAGCCCATTCTCCTGTTGGAATGGATAATTCATCTCCTTGAACTAGTACTACAAATTCTTGTTGGTCATACATGAATTCGCCATTGTTTTTGCGAATGTAATAGTCAGTATCAATCAATCGATTGATTAGCCAAGGATTCGCATGGGCAATTATATGTTCTGTAATAGGGTAATCCACAATAGTGTTGTAGTAATTAACCAATGAATCCATGTATTGGAAATAATCCTTGATGCGTATATCTTGTTCAACGATTTGAAATGACCAAACCAATTCGTTGGAGCATTCAACATCAATTATTTCAGTAGATGTATTTTCTAGATTAAGTTGTCCAATCTCGTCTGTATTGCAACTGAAGCAAAGGAATGCTAAAAGAAAGCTTATGGAAGTTGTCGTTGGTTTCATCCTCTAATTTTATTGTAAAATTAGGTCCAACATCAATGGAAAAACATGACGATTGTCATGTTTGGAAATGAAAATTATCGAATAGAGGTCATCAATGGATGATGATTAACTGAAAAAGCCTACCAGGGTGATTAGGAATAGGAGTAGTAAAAGTGTCCATCCAATATTTCTTAAGACACCTGGATAACTTTTGCTTAGAATCCCAATGATATCTGCAATTGAAACGATTGCTAATGCGCTTAGCATAGTAGTTCTCCAATTTCCGTCCCAGGCGTCAAAAAATACCGATAGGGTCAAAGTGGATACGACTAGCAATAGATACAATTTTGATGATTTACCTAATTGTTGTAGCCATGTGCTAAAATAATATTTCTTGTTATTCAAAATTTGATTCATAATTTAAGTTTTAACTTGGTTTTTGTAAAAAGATTCTCTAATACCGTTTGTGGTTAGTTGAAAAAATAGTTTAACTATCTAACAACTAAGATAGGGACCTCTATATAGTATTGCATAAAGCGTTCACTGATAGATCCGTAGAAAAATCTGTCCATAAGCTTATGTTTTTCGGCACCTATTATAACTAAATCAAAGCCTTTGTTAATTTGATAATCCTTTAATCGTTGTCCAATGTTATTTTTTTCGTCTGTCAAAAGTACCTGGTTGATTTGTGCTTCAGGAATATCATTGTCTTCAACGAATTTTTCGAAGGCATTTTTGTTTTTAGCGAAATGAGCTTTTTTGTAAAGTTCTAGTTTGTCCATATTGAAGTAGTAGTCTGCCGGGAGCATTCTGATTACATGAGGACAAGTAATCTCGAGATCTGGATCGGACATTTTCATAAGGAGCGCTGCATATACTGCTTCAGCAGAGTTATCTGAAAAGTCAATTGGAACCATTATTCGTCTAGGAGTGGTATTTGCATTAGAAGGGACAAAAAGAAAATTACAATTTGCCTTTCTTAATAGTCTTTTTGCAGTGATCCCTGATCCGGAAGTTTCCTCTTTTCGACCTACAATCAACAATTCTATTTTATGAGCTTCTATAAAGGAAAGAAGTTGTGAGTCAGGGTTTCCTTCTAACACATGAATCGTTACGTCAATCGTACTTTTGGGAAAATGGGTGTTGATATATTTTTGAATTTTGGCTTTAACATTTTTCTGTACCAGATTAATTAAGGAGCTTCCTTCCGGCATTCCGTGTTCACGGCCAGTTAGTACAAATTCCTGCGGAATAATATGGACTAAATCTAATTTTTTCAAATTTAATGAGTTAGCAAATATTTTGGTATATTCTAATATGCTCTTATCCATTTCGCTGAGGTCCAATGCTGCGGCTATTGTTTTTGACTCCTTCATTTTCTTTTGTTTAAGGTAATGCTATGATTATAGTTGATTAACTATAGAATCTCTGGTGCAGTGGATTTGTAAATAATATTGCCGAATAAGGCAATGGCCTCATGGGTGGTCTTTTGAATACCTTTAGCGCAATTTGCGATTTCATCTATTTGTGCGCCTTCGGTTAAGCCATTCAAGCAAGAGAGTTTCAGATCCAACTCAAGTTTTAGACTATACCATTTGTCAATTTTATCTGGATCGTAGTCTAAAAATTCTAGATCCATTTCTTTTTCATATAATCGGGTAAAAGAAAGGTTTACTGCCTTTAAATAAGGCATAAATTCGTTCCATTCCAATAAGTCTAATTTTGGATCTGCGCTAATTTCAACAAAGCGATTTAAATCTTCTTCAAAATCCCACAAGTAGTCAATGTAATAATCCACCTCCCAGTATTTCCTAATTTCTTGCATTTGAAATTTGAATTGATCCAGTTTGACTCTAACACAAAGTTCATCTCCCTGTTTAAGGCAAACTCCAGCTTCCTCAAGCCACTGTTCAGAACGTCTTACTTCTTTTTTTGTGTTTTCATTTTTTATAATTGAGGAATATTTTTCTCGAAATATTTTCCAATGCGCAATTAGGGAATCATATTCACCTCTGGCTTTTTCTAATTGGCAAGATTGGCTTGGAAGCCAAACAGCAATAAATTTGCGTTCTAGTGTTAAAATGTCTTTTGGTACTTCTAGTGTGCTGCAACTAGTAAAAAGTAAAAAAAGAATTAGAAATTGAAAAGACTTAATCATTTGCTTGATTTTAAAAAACCAGGACCTTAAAGCGTGTTATAAGACCCTGGAATAAATTGAATTATGCTACTTCAATTTTTTTGGATAATTGAGTTTTTTCTTCTTCGTTCTTTTTTAAAGTGATTGTTAAGATCCCTTGATCATAAGTCGCAGAAATTTCATTCTTATTAATATTTTCGGGTAGCCAAAAGGAACGAGAAAAGGAACTATTGTTATATTCCTTTCTAGTGAACCTTTCGTTTTCTTCTGAAGATGACTCGGACTTTTCCCTACTTATAACAAGGGAGTTGTCTTTGATTTCAATATTGAAATCTTCCTTCTGTAATCCTGGAGCGGCCAGCGTAAGCATAAAGGAATTGTCAGATTCTTCAACGTTGACCGGAGGAAAAATTAAATTATTTTTCCTTGTTGACATTAAATCAAAATCATCGTTGAAGAAATTGTCCATCCAAGAATTAAAGGTTGGCATCATGTTGTTTCTTCGATTGAAATTAATTAGTGACATAAGGTTAAAATTTTAGTGAGTAATATTATTTATAATGTAAAATTAGGCAGCGTTTTTCAAGCTATGAATGACAGTCTTTAGGTTTAATAATGATTTATTTCACTTTTTAAGCACTAAGATGGGATTCTGAGGATTTGTCGCAATTTCGTTGGTCATACTTAATCCTAATAAATTGGAAAAGAATCCTTTTTGGCGATTGGCAACTATTATCCAATCCATACTTTCCTTTTTGGCATAAATCATAATAGCGCTTAATGGAGAAAACGCTTTTTTATCAATAATCAAATAGGAAAAGTGGATATCCTCCTGTTCCTCTAAAGTTTCAAATATTTTCTCCTTGATTTCTTCAAATTCATGAGCTGCATATTCCTGAGTGATATGTAGAAAAGTGGTTTGTGAATTAAAATGATTTGACCATTTGATGCATTCTTCAATATAATGGCCATCGCTAGACTCCCAATTACTTGCATACAATATCTTAGCAGGCGGATAGAATTCTGCTTCCATTGGAATGACCAAAACCGAACAATGAGACTTTTGAGAGAGTAAAGTTGGAACAGATCCTAATAACCGTTTCGTTAAAAGGTTTTCACCTTTAGCTCCAACTACGATGAGATCGAAATTTTTTGATTGTTCAATCAATTCTGAAGTAACTGTGATCCCTTGCACCACCTCCGTTTCTGTTTTAACAGCTATGGTGTCGCCTTGATTTCGTGTGTGGTTTTGCTCAGCAAATTGCTCAATTTTTTTTCTCAGCCCTGTCATTGTTTGAGGAAATTTAATGGTACTTGTTGGCCTGGATGCTGGCAGTATTTCTGTGTTTATATGAATGAGCTTTATGCTTGCGCCTAAATGTTCAGCAAGATTGATAGCATATCGATACGCATTAACAGCGTAGTCAGAAAAATCTACGGGTACAAGTATTGAAAGAGAATTTTTCATATTGTAGGTATTTAAGATAAATTATACCTGCAATATCTGACAGTTCTTTGAAGATAAAACTGACAAAAATCAACCTCAAAGGTGATTGATAGTTTTTTTCAGAATAGTTTGGAGCAAATTGTTAGTTCGGTAAATCTTCAAGTGCCGCACGATTATTTAGACTGATTTTTCCTTTAGTAATTGTGATGAGTCCTTCATCTTTAAAGTCAGATAGTGTACGTATTACAGACTCTTTGGCGGTTCCAACCATAGCGGCTAAATCTTCTCGCATCAAACTGAGCTCTTGGGAATCTTCAGCACCTTTTTTATCAAAAAATGTAATTAAACCTTCCGCGACTCTCTTTCTTATGGAGTTATAGGCAAGACTCAAAAGTCTATCTTCTCTTTCGCTAGAGGAAGTGGTAATCATTTTGATGAAATGGATAGAAAAATCTCTATCCTTGTAGAGTAGCATCAAGAAGTCATCTTTGGGAATTATACTAAGGGATACTTCTTCCAACGCGGCGGCAGAATGCTTATAGGACGTGTTATTTAATAATGATTGATGTCCTATGAATGTACCCTGATTGTGCACATCCAAAATATACTCTTTACCTATTTCGTTTTTCCGATAAGTTTTAACTGTTCCTGATTCTATGTAATAAAGATATCTGGGAAGATCGCCTTCTTCGAAAATGATGCTTTTCTTTGAGAATTTGCGAATCTCTTGATCGATAGATAGGTTTTGCAGCGCGTTTATTCCTTTGGCTTCATCCAAAAAACTTTTCAAAGCCAAACCACTTTTCTTTTCAAAAATTTCTTTAATCCTTATGCTCTTTTCTAACCTCCTATTAATGGCCTCTAAGAGTTCCATTGTCTTGAATGGCTTAACTATGTAATCATCAGCTCCCAATTCCATGCCTTTCCTGAAATCTTCTTTTTCAGCTTTTGCTGTTAAGAAGATAAAAGGAATGGAGGCAGTCTTGCTGTTTTGGCTTAGTATTTTTAGGGTGCCATGGCCGTCCAACTCTGGCATCATTACATCGCAAACAATTATATCGGGCATTTCAGTCTTAGCTTTTGAAACTCCTATTAAACCATTTTCTGCAGTGATTACCTCAAAGTCAGACAGTTCAAGAATGTCTTTAAGATTGCTTCTCACTTCTTCATTGTCTTCAATTACTAGTATCTTCTTCATAGTTGATTAATTGGCTGGAAAATCTAAATGTACAGTTGTTCCTTTGTTTGCTTGCGAATCTATTTCTATAGTTCCATTTAATAGGTCCATATAGGACTTTACTATGTTTAATCCTAAACCTGTTCCAGAAGTGTTGATTACATTCTCCGCTCTATAGAACTTTCGAAATATGTGCGGAATATCTTTTTCTTGTATTCCTATTCCATTGTCTGAAATAGAAAGGCGTAAACTTTCAGAATCTACTTTAAAAGTACAGATTATATTGCTGTTTTCGAATGAATATTTACTGGAATTTGATAATATCTTAATCAAAACATCGAGAAGAATTTGATTATCAGAGTTAATCTTAGCGTTATTTGAAATGGCGGAGATGTCAATTGATTGTCCGTTTTTCAAATTTGGGGAAATTTTGATAATTGCCTCATGAAGAATAGATTTTATTGAGATAATTTCTAAATGTACTTTTGGTTTTTCCTTTTCTAAATGACTTATTGTTAGAAATTCATCTAACATAGTAGTTAAGTTTTGAACGGAAGAAGCAATGTTAGATAAATGGTCTTTTATTTTAGAATTTTCTTTTTTCTCAAGTAGTAGATGACATAATTCTGCTGAGGAAAGTATGTTGCTTAAGGGAGTTCTAAATTCATGAGAAGCAGTGGTGATAAACTTTGATTTTAATTCCCCAAGTATCTTTTCTTTTTCTAATGATTGTTTCATTTTTAGTTTCGAATCTTTTAACGCTTTGGAAATTTTATCTTTTTTGAGGACTAATTTTTCTAATTTCTTATTAGTATCCAATAACTCAATAACAGTCTTTGATAGTTCTGTAGAAGAATGATCAATTTTTCGCGGTAGGTTGGAATTTGGCATTTATTATATTTGCAAAGGATTTCTAACCTTTGCGGTTTTACTTGATCATCATGGAGGTGAAAAACATAGATGAGAGTGGCGATTAGATAATTATTCGAAATATTTTAGTGTCATTAAATCAATCTCGAAAGGTTTACTACCCACAAAGTTATATCGTATCAGTAAGTGATGAGGTGACAAAAGTCATGTTTGGATATGATTCTGATATTCTTAAACAAGAAATGATCAGGAAGTAATTAAACAACCTGATCATTTGAAGCTGATTGATTCTATTCATTTTCTATCCTTGTGATAGGATCTTCTCTTTTTCAATTGCTGTTCAAGCTTAGCGATACATTGGGTAAATGCTTTGTGATACGTTTCCGCCTGATCCTTTGCGAAAGTATCTGGTCCCGGAATCGCTAGTTTTACTTCTATCTGATGCATATTTACAGGATCCTTCGTTCGCTGATAATAGATATCCACTTTTTAGATTCGATCTTCGAAATTTTGTAATTTCTCAATTTGCGCCTGTGCCAATTCTTCTATTCCTTCTAGATTTTTTGGCTTGTTGTTGAAGATAATCTGCATAATATTTTTTTTGCTAAGGTATAGGCAACTCTAAGTATAGGAAATGACGAATGTCAGTTTCTTAAGTGACATCTATCTTTAGTTTGAATTCGTATAAAATTTTATTGGTTAGTTAGATTTCTTTGGTCTAGGCAGTTTTATCTAAATCTTTATTCTTGCGCAATGAAATAATTTTTGCTTCTTCCGCATTTAGAATTTGTTCCTTCCCGGTTTTCATACTTACGCCAAGAATAAAACTTACGGATAATGTAAAACTCCAAAGGGTAGCAAGCACCCATTGGTTCATGAATCCTAAAATAATTGTTCCCAAGATCATTAAGTACAATCGTTTTGTAACACCGGCAAAACTCAAGTCTAATATTTTGAAATTTGTCATAATAAATTGATTAAGTGAAATAATAATATAAAAGTACTGGGATAAAGGTTTTGTCCACATGATCCCTGTCAACAGCAAAAGTGATTTTTGTTATAATTTATAGATATGGATTAAGTGATTCTATATCTCACCTTCAGGAAGTCTATAAATTTTGGAGAATATTATTGGAATTAATTCTAAATAGAAAACCGGGGAAGGTGAGAAAAAAGCAATAATCATTGTACGTCAGAATGATGAACATTCTAAGTTATGTATAGCAAGACTTTTCAAATGCCGGACATGGTGGGAGAAAACCTAAATTGTATAGTTATAAAGCTAGACGAGAAAATTAATTTGTGAATAGCGCGACTATTCCAATGGATAGAAAAATTAGAAATAATAGAAGCTCAATTATTAAACTAGCCTTAGAAATCGGAAAAGTTAAATTTTCGATGTTCAATAGAGAATATACTATTAACACCAAAATTAGCAAAGCCATCAATAAAGAAATATATGCCATAATAATTGATTTGTTGGAATAAAATCACAACCCAATATCCGGCAATATCAAACCCTAAAATAGAACAAAAACCATTTCTTTAAGTGACTTTCGTCACCATTCGATTATTGCTTTAGGCTCAACTTTGTCGTATCAATAATTGAATCAAAAACATACAACGATATGAATGGTAGATTGCAAAATAAAGTGGCAATAATTACAGGAGGAGCGAAGGGTATTGGACTTTCAACTGCGAAATTATTTGTAAAGGAAGGAGCGAAAGTCATGCTTGTAGATATTGATGAAGATGCACTTAAGCTTGCAACGAAGGCAATAAATCACCCCGATTTATCTTACACATATGCCGATGTTTCAAAGGCAGAAGATGTTAAAAGATATGTACAAGAAACATTATCGGCTTTCGGAAGAATAGATATATTTTTCAATAATGCAGGAATCGAAGGTCAGGTAGCTCCTATTGCAGAATATCCAGATGAAGAATTCGATAAATTAATTAGTATTAACTTAAGAGGAGTATGGCTAGGTTGTAAATACGTCATTCCAAAAATGAATGATTCAAGCTCTGTGATAATCAACTCATCAGTTGCGGGACTTAAAGGTTTCGCAGGTTTGGGTGCATACGTTGCAAGTAAACATGCAATCGTCGGAATTATGAGAGTCGCTGCAATAGAAAATGCCGCAAGACAAATAAGGGTAAATTCAATTCATCCAGGACCGGTTGAGACTGAAATGATGAGAGAGATTGAATCAAAAATTGACCCAAGTACTCCGGAAGCAGTAAAGAAGAATTTTGAATCTCAAATTCCATTCGGACGCTATGCAGATCCTACCGAGATTGCAGAATTAACAATGTTTCTAGCATCTCAAGAAAGCGTTTACATGACTGGAAACACTTTAGTTATTGATGGAGGAATGATTTGTAAATAAAAATAAATCCATTCTACAGATAAAATAAGTCCTTAATATCCACTTCATCAGACCTTGTCTTTTATAGGCAGGGTCTTTTGAGAAGCAGGAATGAAGTTACAGTTAATTGTACAAATATTGAACAATTCAATCTTAAGGCTGTATATCGGCAAAAGCATAGGCAGTAGTTAAAACATTAGAAGAACTTTAAAACAAAATGCATGTCAAATTCAACAACATATTTATTCTTTACAGGAAAGGGTGGTGTAGGAAAAACATCCCTGGCCTGCGCATCAGCAGTTGAGCTAGCCGATTCAGGTAAAGTTGTTCTGCTCGTAAGCACTGACCCTGCATCCAATTTGAAAGATGTATTGGAAAGTCCGGTGAACGAAAAAATTAATCCAGTAAATGGTATTGAAAAACTATTTGCAATAAATATAAATCCTGAAAAATCAGCTGAAGAATATCGAAATAGAGTTACAAAGCCATTGGAAGGTATTGCTTCGAAGGAAGAAATAAAAAAAATCAGAGAAGATCTCTCGGGAGCTTGCACAACTGAGATTGCGTCCTTTGATGAATTTTCGCGATTCGTTTCTAGTGAAACGGAAGGAGGAAAATTTGATGTAATTATTTTTGACACTGCACCAACCGGACATACTTTGAGACTCCTTGAACTGCCTGCTGCATGGTCTAGTTTTACAGATGAAAATCCCGATGGAGCTTCCTGTCTTGGACCAACCTCCGCATTGAAAAGTGGAAAGGAAAGGTATCATAAAGTAGTTGATAGATTAAGGAATCCAGCGCTTTCCACTTTTTATATTGTCACAAAGGCAGAGAAGGCTTCATTAAAGGAAGCATCTAGAACAAGTAAGGAACTGAATGAACTTGGAATGAACAATCAACAATTGTATATCAATGGCATTTTTAAAGCAATTGAAAAACAAGATTTACTGGCCAGCAAAATTGAAGAGATGGCTAACGAGCAATTGAAATCTATTCCTGAGAATTTAAAATCATTACCACAAAAAACATTTCCGCTTTTACCGTACAATGTATTAGGGATTTCAAAACTTCGTTCGCTTTTTAATAGTGAATTACAAAAATCAATTACCGAAAAGACTAATTCAAAATTAGAAAAGACTGCTCAAATTTTACCTGGAAAAGAACAGCTTACAGAAGATCTATGCCGGGATCAGCAGCATGGACTTATTATGACCATGGGTAAAGGAGGTGTTGGGAAAACTATCGCAGCTTCCGCGATAGCGGTATTGCTTGCTAGAAAAGGTTTCAAGGTTCTTTTAACAACCACAGACCCAGCGGCACATATTAATGATTTTATTGCTCAACTAAGGGAAATACCTTCTACACTAACAGTAGAACGCATC